>NZ_JBEZVK010000224.1:0-1009 GCF_040636955.1 Streptomyces sp. NPDC032472 | reverse complement strand
CGCGCCAGTAAAGCCAGTACAGCTTGGGAAGCGAGCTCTGCCAAGTGGCGACCTGGCCGATCAGCACGATCCGCCTGACGCCAGAGCTACGCAACGCGTTGACCGTAGCGGGAAGCGCATGCAGGCGATCAGAACTCCAGTTCGCCGTCAGCAGCACGGTCGCTGGTTTGATCGTTTGCACGAGGCCGAGCACTTGGGCGTTGGATTCCTTGCATCGCTTGTCGCCGCCATCGACGAGTGGCGGGCAGCCGGACGTACTGAACTGCGCGAATCGAATACCGCGTTCGGCACTCGCACTGCGCAAGCCCGGAGACAGCGCTGCGGCACGCGAATCTCCCCAAAGCATGACGACAGGCCCCGATCCGCCGTCCACGCAAGCCGGGCTGAATCCTTGATCGTCTCCTTCGAGATAGCATTGCCCGCGGCGCCAGAGCCGGTCCCTGTCGAAGTCCACCCCATCGGCAAACGCGCCTACCATTCGCGACATGCGAAACTCCAGGCCGCCTCGTGAATAATCGTTGTAGCCCGCATAGGCGCATCCGGCCATCAGGGCGAGCAGCGTTGCGACGGTCAGCCTCGGGTAACGGGATTTCCGGATCGGTGTTTCCAGATATAGATACGTCAACAATGCGAGTGGAAAGCAGGCCAGCAACGCCAAGGCACGCCACAGCACTGGCGCGGTACCGCTACTCATGATCCGGAGCGCCGACAGCATCGGCCAATGAAACAAATAGAGCGGGTAGCTGATGAGACCGACCATTACCAGCGGCCGGCTGCATAGCACGCTCTGTGCGAACGGCGCGCTGGAACCGGCGTCGATCAACAAGTACGCCGCAACCGTCGGCACGAGCGCCCACCCACCCGGAAATGGCAGGGTTGGGTTCATGACGGCGATGGCGCCAGCCAGCAGTGCGATACCGATACCTGCTTTCGCTTTCGCTTTCGCTTTCGCCGAGTCGACAGACGATGTCCGCCCGCCGACAACGTGGTGCCTGAGCGCGAGGAAGGC
>NZ_JBEZVK010000223.1:0-1067 GCF_040636955.1 Streptomyces sp. NPDC032472 | reverse complement strand
ATTTCACGCGCCAGGTCGAGCGCATCGCACGCGTTCACCAGGAGGGCCTGCGCGATCGGGGCGAACGCAACCGTGGTCCAGTCGTGCGGTTTCCGGTACGCGAGCTGCTCGGCCTAGGAGATGCCGATGTCGACAGGATCGCCGATGTCGTCCTCGACTTTCTGGCGCAGTAGTGCGACGCACGCCGGTTTTCTTTGCACGGCCTGTCATTCGAAAGCTCCCCGGCCGCCACCACGAACACTCCACGGAAGGAGACCGATATGGCACCCATTGGATTCCATAAAATCAACAGCCACTGAACTGTAGATTCAAAGACGTGAAACCGAACAATGCGCCCAATTATTTTAGAGGTTTATTGAAATCCAATTTCCACCTCAACACATCAAATCAAACAAACAAACAACGAAATAATCACAAATAAAATCGATTATTTACATTTATCAGACCCGCAAACATGACAGGTAGAATTCCTCAAACCCCCATCTATTATTAGTTAGCTGAGTTCATTCGAACCCGGCGACACCGAAAAACGGGGTCATATTTTTATAGAGCGATTAGGAGAGAAAAAATGGGCGTCTATATTATTGAATACTCTCAAGATCCGAACTATGTGATTGGGGTCACGGATCAATCACAGGACAACCCTGTCGTCCTTAGAAGCAAAAACGGGTTGGCACCTCGCTATGGCTTTTGGGATGTCAACTTCGACACCGGCATCGTCTCGCTGAATTCGAGTGGCGGAGTGCTCGCGATAGGTGCAGACCGGATCGCACCTGAATCCCTCCTGAAGCTCAAGCCCAGCGCCAGCGCAATCCAATGGGATTTCTTCTCGAAACCCGGATACATCGTACCTAGGTCCGATGAATCGTTGTGCCTCGACGACAAGGGTCGCGTCGTCAAGGATGGAAACCCGATCTGGCTCTTCCCGATCAATGGCTCACCTGCCCAGCAGTGGCGTTTGGTCCCGCTGAACAACCTCAAGTCCTTCGAATAAAACGCAAATCAGAGTCGGCTCCCACCAAGGAACCATCTGCTTTCGAGGCTCACGCGCCGCTTGAGCCGGACCA
>NZ_JBEZVK010000222.1:0-1080 GCF_040636955.1 Streptomyces sp. NPDC032472 | reverse complement strand
AATTTCGCCGTCGACGATCAGAACCTCGTTGACTTCGCGTTCGTAATGCACGCGCGACGGACGCACGAACCGAATGAAGTATGGCGAGATTTGCGCATGCTTCAACCAGCGACCCAGGAAGTAGTCTCTACGCCGCATCCTGGCTGCCCCGATTTCGTCGGGCGCATCGGAAGCAAAGCGGCGGAGTTCATCCAGCAGTTCCGGCGACGGTCGCTCATCCGCATCCAGGATCAACAGCCATTCGTGCCTGAAGCCGAAATTCCGTAACGCGTGGTTACGTTGCGCGGCGAAACCGTCGAATTCCCGCGCCACGACATGCGCGCCGAACGCGTTCGCGATCTGCACGGTGTTGTCTTCGCTGATCGAGTCGAGGACCCAGATGTCATCCACGCCATCGATACTCTTCAGGCATCCCGGCAGGTCCGCTTCCTCGTTCTTCGTCAGGATCAGGACCGAGAATCCGTAAGTCATTGCACCCCTCTGCGCACGCGCGAGTTGATTCGGCGGGCAGGCATACCGGCATACACCGCCCACGGCTCTTCGAGCGGCCGCGAAACAACGGCCCTCGCCCCCACCACGGCCCCCTCGGGTACGACCGCACCGGGCGCGAGAAAAGCCTCGGCACAGACCCATGCGTGATCACCCACTGCAATCGGACGCGTCACGAGCTGGAAATTAGCGGAATGGATATCGTGCGAGCCGGCGCAGAGGTGCGCGCCTTGCGAAATCACGGCATAGCTTCCGATCTTGATCGTGGCCATGCTGTAGAGCGTCACGCCATCCGCTATGCCGACATGCGAACCGATTTCGAGCATCCACGGCGCCCAGATCCTGACGCGCGGATACACATGGACATGCGGGCCCAGTTTTGCGCCGAACGACCTGAGCAACAGCGCACGCCATCCATGCAGCGGCCTCGGACTGAATCTGAACAACAGGACATAAGCCACGCCCCAGACAGCGCGACGCAGCCGATTCGATAAATTGAATGACGGCTCGGTGAAGGGATCATTACCGTCGATAATCATGCGATCGAAAAATGAGCGAGAGGCGAATCCGCGCCGATCGGCACGGGCACAC
>NZ_JBEZVK010000221.1:0-1090 GCF_040636955.1 Streptomyces sp. NPDC032472 | reverse complement strand
GGCGCGCGGCCGCACCGGCGGGGGCGGATCCGGCGGCCCGGCTGACGGCACAGGAGCTCCAGGTGGCCCGCCTCGCGGCGACCGGCCTGAGCAACCGCGACATCGGCGCCCGGCTGTTCATCAGCCCGCGGACCGTCGGCTACCACCTGTCGAACGCCTACCCCAAGCTCGGCGTGGCCTCCAGGGCCGCCCTCGCCGGCCTCGACCTGAGCCGGCCGAGCTGAGGCGTCCGGCCCTCGATGCAGGTCGTCGAACCCCGTCATTCGACAGATCCGGGCCGGCCGCGCCGCTCGTAGCGTCGGTCCCGTCACTGCCGAGCGCGGATCGCCGAGCGCGGATCGCTGGTGACGGGAACGATCCGAGAAGGAGAAGGAGCGCACCATGAAGGTTCTTGTGCTGGGAGCGGGCGGGTACATCGGCTCGGCCGTCGCGGGACGGCTGCGCCGGGAAGGGCACGACGTCGTACCGTTCCTGCGGACCGGCAGCACGGTGCCGCCCGGCACCGAGGTCCGTACCGGCGACCTGGCCGACCCGGAGTCGCTGCGCGCCGCCGTCACCGACGACATCGACGCCGTGGTGCACGCCGCGACCCCGTGCGGGGACGAGGCCGTCGACACCGCCGCCGTGGACGCCCTGCTGGACAGGCTGCGCGGCACCGGCCGGGCGTTCGTCTACACCAGCGGGGTGTGGGTGCTCGGCGCGACCGGGGAGCAGGCCGCAGGCGAGGACGCGGCCACGGACCCGATCGACATCGTCGGCTACCGCCCGCGCATCGAGCAGCGCGTCCTCGCCGCGGCGTCCGACGACGTGCGGGCCTCGGTCGTGCGGCCCGGCATCGTCCACGGCGCCGGCGGCGGCATCCCCGCCCTGATGGTGTCCTGGGCCCGCGAGCACGGCCGCGGCCGCTACGTCGGGCCGGCGACCACCCGCTGGCCGATGGTCCACGTCGAGGACCTCGCCGCGCTGTTCGCGCTCGTGGTGGAGAAGGGCACGGCCGGCTCGTTGCTGCACGGGGTCGCGTACGAGGCCGTGCCGGCGGCCGCGCTCGCCGCCGCGGCGGACGTGGCCGCGGGTGGGACGGGCCGCGCCG
>NZ_JBEZVK010000220.1:0-1120 GCF_040636955.1 Streptomyces sp. NPDC032472 | reverse complement strand
GTGGCTTGAAGAAGACCGGGCCGGCTCAACTGGACCTGAGCGGCGCGGCGTTCGCGCCGGCTTTCGTGCCGTTCAAGACGGAGTGTGAGGTCTGGCGTACCAACCCGAATTTTGTACAAGCGCCGGCCTTGGCACCTGAGCCAGATCCGTCTCAGTGGGAATCGTTGGGTAACACAGGCGCTGTAGCGCAGGCATCTTCGCCAGACAGTGCGGGAAATGTCGCTCCTTCACCGTTTAGTGATTTTCTGTCTAGGATGTTTGATCGTGGTCCCTTGCATGTAAATGACCCGGATAACGCACCAAAAAACCAGACAAATCAAACTCCTGAGTTGATCAAGCTTGAAAGCCCAGCTCCATGTGACTGGAAACTAGCAAGTCTGTTAAGCGAGCGCTCAGATCAAACAGAAACTGGTCAATATTTAGGGGTATTGCAAAATCGCGCACCATGGACGGACGCGAGTGGTAAGCAATATACGGCTGGCGGGGTGCGATCTTCAAAATTCGAATTGAAGTACATAGAGAGCGAAAAGACACTTGTATGTACAGTTCGCGTGAGATTGGTCCCGGTAGACATATATCCCGTCGATTCGTCCGGGAATTTCGATAAAGCTGCCAAAGTAAAATCAATCCCCTACAGCTACGATCTTCATCGCTCAATGGAGATTGGCGACGTTCTGAACGGTCAAAAGATGGACTACCGAGAAAGAGTGGGGGAAGGATATAGCCTCGAGCACGTTATGCGGAAAATAGAAGCAGTATTCAATCGGGGTGATCATAAGTTGATACTGGATGGATGCGCGAAAGGCGGGGCGTGTGGATGTCGCGTTAAAGTGATATTCAAGACTGATATTCGGATTTCAATAAAAAACAAGCCTATTGTCGATTTTAATGAGCATGTTCTGCTTCATTTATTCCCGTACGTCAGTCGTGCAGACACGTCGGCTTGGGGGGAGCATTTGAGGTACACGACCGAGAGCGGGAAAATGGTAGATGTCCCGGAAAACAACTATGAGGCTCATGAACATGGTCATTACTTTAACTTCCCTGACGAGTATTACGATCGGGGTGGTTTCGTTCATATCTCGTACATCAAGGATAGGGAGATAGACTTTGGAAAATT
>NZ_JBEZVK010000219.1:0-1191 GCF_040636955.1 Streptomyces sp. NPDC032472 | reverse complement strand
ATGGAAGCCCGGTTCTCGAGCCCACGGAGTAATTCGGAAGCATCGTTCGATGTTGCCGTTCAATTGAACGTCGACGACGCGCACATTCGTGACGCTCACCACAACGATGACGCCATCGACGCCGGTTTCGACTTCGGCGGCGGCGCGCGTCAACGTCCGTTCGACCTCACGATCCATCGTGGAGCGCGTGAATTGACCATCGAGATCGCCGACGCGCGTGCGACGCCCGGACGCGAACCCGGCGAAACGCTCGTGTTGACGGGACTGGATTACACCGGTCGCCCGGCGTGGCGCGGTGTCATCGACATGTCGACGCCAGGTAGACGGACGATCGGTGAGCAGGAGGTATCGGGGATGCCACGTGATCAGCTGGCTGCTTTGCCGAACGTTCGCATCATGCGATTGAGAGTCGTATGTAACGCCGACCATTCTGCACCGGCGACACACGTGAAAGTGAAAATTCGACTGACCGATGAGGTGAAATGAGATGGACGAGCCACGTGGGATGTTCAATGTACGTCAAGCAATACCGCTTCTCTGCGTCGTGTCGACCGCGGCGGCGATCATGGCGCCGGCAACGTCGTTCGCCGCCTGTGCATTGCCTGGGTGTCACGGGCAGTCCAGATCCAGCACGGCCGCGAAGCAGGCAAGCGTGATCTACGGCGAACCGGCTGGAAACACGTTGGCAGGCAACGCGGGAACGTATCGGAAATCCGGATCGGACACGAGCGAGCTGCGGACTTTCGCGATGGCGGCCGCCGGCGCGAAGAATCCGTACGCCGACGACGTGGAGCGGATGGGATACGTTCACGGCAGTATGTACTCGGGAATGAGCGCCGGTTCGGTATCGAGCCTGCGCTCCGCGCGGGGTGCGGGGATGGGAAGATCGGCCCTCGGCGTGCTTCCGGGTGTGCAGGGCTTGTCGGTCGGGATTCCCGGCGTCGCTCCGCGGATCAGTCGATAGACCCTCTCAATGCGCACCGGGCGCAGCCCTCACGTGCGTGTATGCACATCGCGCACCGACCGGAGGCAGCCGGCATAGACTTGCTGCAACTTGTCGACATACTGGGTCCAATTGTGCGTGCCGGCTGCCGCGATGCGCGCGTGACGGGAGAACTCCGCGCGCTTGTCCGGCAACGCGATCATCTCGCCGATGGCATCGGTCAGACGTTCGACGGAGCCGGATGGGAC
>NZ_JBEZVK010000218.1:0-1191 GCF_040636955.1 Streptomyces sp. NPDC032472 | reverse complement strand
GTGCCGCGTGCAGACGCTCGAACGACTCCAGGGCCGCGGCGAGCGCGTCGCGCGCGGCCCCGCGGCGGCGGGCCCGGCGCAGCCGTTCCCCGTACAGCAGCCGGGTCCGGGCCTGCTCGAACGGCCGGCCGTCTCCGGCATGGGCGGCCAGCGCACGCTCGTACAGCGGGCCCGCCTCCTCGCCGTCGGGCGCGAGCAGGGCCCGGCAGCGCAGGTCGACGGCCTGCGCCCAGGGGGTCCGGACGGCCGCCGCCCACCGGGCGAACCGGTCGGCGCAGTCCCGGGCTTCGGCCGGCCTTCCGAGGCGTACGGCGGCCTCGACCTGGTCGGGAAGGGTGTGCAGGGCGATCAGGACGTGCCGGTTCGGGCCGGAGGTGATCGCGGCGAAGCGGTGCAGGGCCGGCTCGTAGCGGCCCCGGCCCAGGTCGAGCAGGCCGCGGGCGTACGCGTGCCACAGTGGGTTCGGCGTGCTGCCGGGCGCGGGGTCCCCGGCGAGGGGGTGCAGGCAGGCGGGTTCGTCGCCGTCGAGGGCGGCGAGTACGGCCAGGACCGCGCCGAGCATGGCGACGTAGTGGCGGTGCCCGGTGTCGCGGGCGATCTCCAGCCCCTCCATGGCGGTGGCGTACGCGTCGCGGTGGCGGCCGAGGAACAGCCGGCAGCGCGCGAGCCGCAGCAGCACCCGCGGCAGTACCCCGACCGCGCCGTGCTCCCGGCACTCGCGTTCCAGGGCGGCGGCCTGGTCGTGGACGGCGGCGTAGTCGCCGAGCAGCAGGTCCCAGCCCTGGAGCACGGCCTGGTCGGGCAGTTCGCGGTCGCGGCGGGTGGCCGCGACGTGGGCGGCGAACTCGCGCAGGGCGGCGGTGCCGCCGGCCACGTCCCCGATGGCCAGTCCGTGCAGTGCGGCCGCGCCCCGGACCAGCGGGCCTTCGCCCAGCTCCAGGCCGGCGAGGCGGGCCAGGGTGTCGGCGGCGGCTGCGGCCGGGTCGGGGGCGTCCCAGGCCGCGGCCATGGCTTCGAAGGCCATCCGGGATCCCGCGGCGGGGTCCCGGCCGGCGACCTGCCGGGCGGCGTCGACCAGCACCAGGCGGGCCGCCTTCGGCGCGCCCTGGCCATGGGCGAAGATGGATCCGTGACCTCGGCTCCCCAGCGCCCGGACGGGCAAACCCCCACGCCCCGGCTCATCGCCACCGA
>NZ_JBEZVK010000217.1:0-1199 GCF_040636955.1 Streptomyces sp. NPDC032472 | reverse complement strand
TCGAAGGAAAAAGTCGAATCGCTTATCCGGCTCGATAAATTGCATATCGACCTTGTGACTAACGATTGGAAAAAACGAAAGCTCTGGCCTATAGCTGGTGTGAGCGAGGTCGACAACAATGGCAAACCGTTCGAGCTTGCAGCCTACGGCTCCTTGTTTCAGGCGAATGGTTACGTTCCGCGTCTGAATGCATACGTAGTACTCGGTGTTCACAAGGACATTAAAGGTACTCTTCTGCGGAGCAAGCCTACTCACAAAGGATGGGCCGCCGGCAGCATGGAGTGGAACAAGGTGCAGGTTCTGCTCGGCTTTTGCGACAAATCTATTCTTTATATACGGCACGCTTGGCAACTCCAGAATCTGGCCAAGTTGCTGGCGCTCGACACAGGTAGAGCGTCAACCGATGCGCCGAAGTTCCAGACCGTCCCGCCAGGCGACTACAAGACGGCGGCAATCGACGAGGCGTTGTATCAATTCGGTACATTTGCCGAGAATCTCGCATTGGACCCACGAAGAATTAAAAATGCCGAAGGGTTGACTCCTGACTCAGTTGAACACCATTTCGCGTCCGCAGTTTCCATTTTCTTTGAAGAGCTCTATCGGACATTCAAGACGGAAGGCGTCGTCTCGTTCAATCGACTCTTCTCACAGCTGTCTACCTCAGGAGACTGGTTCGACAAGGTGAACGGCGGTTCTCTCCTGACTATGAAGCATTTGCTCATAGATGAATTTCAGGATATCTCGCCCGTTATTGTGAAGTTTGTTGTCGCTATGCACGAGCGACTTCGAGCGGTATCCCGTGACTCCGACGCTCCGTCGGTAATGTGCGTTGGGGACGATTGGCAGTCCATCTATGGGTGGCGCGGTAGTTCTCCACAGTTTTTCCTGCATTTCCCTCGGTATTTCAAGGGAGCACGCGACCAGACGTACCGCCTTAGAGATAACTATCGGTCGTCGGCGTATGTCGTCTCCGCTGCGGAAGCTTCGCTATCCGACCTAACAGAGCAATTTCCCGGCAAGCAGGGTGGTATCGCGAAGGGAAAATGGCGTGACTTGAAGCATCCGGTTGCGCTCGTGTCGGAATTCAACGCCCAGGACGCAGTGGCTCTTGTACGTACGATACTTGACCGTCTACCCACTGATGAGCGTCTCTATGTGCTCACGCGTGGCTCAGTGAATCCCGTCTTCATGCAGATATG
>NZ_JBEZVK010000216.1:0-1206 GCF_040636955.1 Streptomyces sp. NPDC032472 | reverse complement strand
CCGGGGGCTACGTCGGCGCCCAGTTGCTGCGTCCGCTCCCCGCCCCGCGGCTGGTCGCCGCGGAGGCCAGTCACGCCGTCGACGGGCAGTTCTCCATCCCCTGGCCGGCCAAGGGCCAGGGGGCCGTCCGCGTCCCCGGCTCCGGCGAGGTCGGCACGTTCGGTGAGCAGAAGCCCGTCCCCACGGCCAGCGTGGCCAAGGTGATGACGGCCTACGTGATCCTCAAGGGCCATCCCCTGCGCAAGAACGAGCCCGGTCCCGACATCACGGTCGACGCGAAGGCCGTGGCCGAGGGCAACTCCGAGGACGAGTCCCGGATCCAGGGGCTCACGGTCGGGGCGAAGTTCAGCCAGCAGGACATGCTGAAGATGTTGATGATCCCGTCGGGCAACAACGCCGGCCGGCTGCTGGCCCGCTGGGACACCGGCAGCGACTCGGAGGCCGCGTTCGTCGAGAAGATGAACGCCGCCGCCAAGGAGCTCGGGATGAAGGACACGACGTACACGGACCCCAGCGGCCTGGACGCCGGTACCGTCAGCACCGCCACCGACCAGTTGAAGCTGGCCGAGGCGGTGATGAGGGACGAGGTCTTCCGTACGGTCGTCGCCATGCCCAGCGCGCCGATCAAGGGGCTGGCCCAGCCGCTCATCAACAACAACGACCTGCTCAGCGTGCAGGGCCTCAGCGTCCGCGGCATCAAGACCGGCTCCAGCACGCCCGCCGGCGGCGCGCTGATGTGGGCGGCGTACAAGTCGGTCGGCGACCAGACCCCGCTGATCCTCGGCACGTTGATGGATCAGCGCGTGGAGGGCCCGGACCCGAACGGGACCAAGAGTCTGGCCCTGGCGCTGGCGAACAGCCGGAAGATCATCGAGGCGGTGCGGACGGCGCTGGCCTCCACGCCGCTCGTCCGCAAGGGCGACACGGTCGGCTACGTGGACGACGGTCTCGGCGGCCGTACGCCGCTCGTGGCGACCAAGGACCTGAACGTGATCGGCGTTCCGGGCCAGCAGTTCAAGCTCAGCCTCGGCGCCGGCACCACGCCGCTGCCGCACCGGGCGAAGGCCGGCACGGAGGTGGGCACCCTGACGGCGGGTGACGGTGAAGGAGCCAAGAGCGTGCCGGTCGCCGTCCGGAACGCCCTGGCCGAGCCGTCCGTCGGCGCCCGGCTCACCCGCCTCGGGTGAGCGGGCCCGCCCGCCGGTC
>NZ_JBEZVK010000215.1:0-1217 GCF_040636955.1 Streptomyces sp. NPDC032472 | reverse complement strand
CCACGGGGAAGCGCTTCATTGCAACGAACGGCATTCATTTCTTCTATCGGCGTCGTGCGAATTCGATGTATCACACTCCGGAGCGTGTCGCGCGGCATCGTGAGTTGTACCACGCGTTGTTGACGGGCAAGATGGTCGAGGCGGGGGAGGTGAGGCTCCCACTGTATGTTCTTGAGGGCGGGCAGGCCGCCTCTGCAGCGCCCGGCGCGTTGGAGGAGGAACTCCACGCGTTACGCAGTCAGCTCGCCTTCTATCAGAACAGCAGGGCCATTTTTGCGACGCGGAAGATCGTGGAGTACCTCAAGGCCAAGGCGCCGTGGGCGATCAAGCTGTCGCGGCACGGGTTGCAAACCGTATGGCGTGCGCGCAGACGGCTGCGCTCGTAATGGCCTTCAGTCGTCCAACACCCGGGTAGGAACTGCTCCATCGAGGAACAAGCGGAGCGCGGCTCGAATCCCGAAGGCGAAGCATTCGTCGCTGCGGGACCGATGGCCCGGCGCCTGATGTGTCTTTGCGTTCAATTGCTTTGTTTCTGGCCCCATAAAGGTAGCGGCCAGATTGCGCAAAGGCTCTCGTCTCGCCTACCGTATTCCGGAATGAGCATGGATGGGGGGCGGTTTTCTATCCGGGATGAGAGGTGTTCGAACACTTTTTGTTGCACTTCCAATGCGTTCCATTCTCGTCTGCGACGGGTATATGACTTTCGTTGAACCCCGATGCCAAACTCATCGGCTACAATGCTGTCGCTATAATTTTTCTTGTTTTACTTGTACTTGGCCGTCGTGTATGAGCCTCAGCATTCGGCTTATGCTTGACAAAACGACGACCAGCGCTCGGCCGATCATGCGGCGGCCCGACCGCCAATCTATGTGGCTGTCGATGCAGCCGCATGTCCTTCGCGACCGAGCATTGCCGAGGCTCGGGTTGTCCAAAGATCGTGCGCGCGTGGATGGGTGGAGCGCCTGCGCACGAGTGCGGGGAGGGCCGGCAGATGCTACGCTTGGATGCCTTCGAGAAGTCGCGCCGCGCACGCCCGGCCTGCCATCTCGCCGCGTTCGAAGCGAGACACAAGGCGTGGCCGTGAGCTGTACCGAACTCAAAGCATCGTTGCCCGGTTCTTCAATCGCATCAGACATTTTGATCGGGTCCGCACTCGATACGACAAGCTCGCGGGCGACTGGCTCGCCTTCGCTTGCCGGTACTTTGGGACGGCGGAT
>NZ_JBEZVK010000214.1:0-1231 GCF_040636955.1 Streptomyces sp. NPDC032472 | reverse complement strand
GGTGGTGCAGGCCGAGTTGCTGCGCGCGGCGCACACCCCGCGTCGCCGGGCTGCCCCGCGCCGAGGCCGCCGCCCTGCGCGTCGTACGGGGCCTGCGCGCGGCCCGGGAGCGCAGCGGCGCCCACCGCCTCGCGGACCTCACCGCGGCCTTCCGCGAACTGCTGCACACCGCCGCCGTCCTGGCCTCCGGTACCGCCGATGCGGCCGCGGCCGGCACGGTGCGCCGCGCGTACCGGCCGGGCGGCAGCCTGCGGGTGCTCGGCCTGTGCCGCGAGCCGGTGCTCTCCGCCACCGGGTACGGGGGAGTGGTCACCCACCTGCTGGCCGCGGACGGCGCACACCACTCGGTGTCCGACGTCCGCCCCGGCGGCCTGGCCCGCGCCAAGGGCGCCGGATCCGCCTCCGTGGCGCTCGGCGGCGCCGTCCTCGACCATGCGGGCCTGTCCCGCGGCGGGCTGCGGATCGCCGGGGCCACCGTCTCCGCCGACGGCCGGCTCGGCGCCGGGCGCGGGGTGCAGGCGACCCCGCTGCGCGGCGTGCCCTGGACCGAGGAGCCGGCCGCCGCCCTGTTCGCCCGCCCGGCCGCCGAGGCCGTGGCGGCGCAGCTCGCCGCCGCCGAGGGCCCCGACCCGGCCGCCCCCGCCCTGCTGGGCTGCGACGTCACGGTGGCCGGCGCCGCCGGCGAGGACCTCCTGGTCCGCGAGATCCGCCCGGACGGCCTCGCGGGGCCGCTGCTCCGGCTGCGCGCGGCCCACCCCCACCCGGAGCTGCCGCACACGGAGAACCTGCGCCGCATCGCCGGCCGTCCGGGGCTGGCGCTGCGCGTCCTGGGCCGCCCCGACCTGGACCGGGCCGCGACGCTGCGGCCCCTCGCCGTCGGCCCCGTACCGGGTGCGCCGTACACCCTGCAGCTGCCCGAGGAGTGGCTGGGCCGCGCCGACCTGGGCTACGACCGCCTCCAGGGCAGCCACTTCCCGCCCCCCTCCGCCGCCCCGGAGCCGCACGCCGCCCCCGGGCCGGGCCCCGCCGCGGCTGCGGACCCGCTGGACGACTCGCCGCTGTGGCGGGTGCGCCGGCTGCTGGAGAGCGGGGTCGCCGGGGGCCGCCGGGGCGGGGGCGCGGGGGCGCCCCGGCCCCCCCCCCCCCCCGGGGGGCGGGGGCCGGGGGGGGGGGGGGGGGCCCCCCCCCCCGCCCGGGGGGGCGGCCCGGGCCCGGGGGGGGGGCGCGGCCC
>NZ_JBEZVK010000213.1:0-1243 GCF_040636955.1 Streptomyces sp. NPDC032472 | reverse complement strand
GCTTTATGTCTCGATGGATGATGTGGTGTGTGTGAAGATGATGCAGTCCGTTGCAAAGCTCGATAAAGAGCTTTCGCCCAGTCCTATGTCGTTCTTCCGTAGATTGCGAAGCGCTGCTTCGCATTTTGTTTAGGCTGCTTTGGTACAGCTTCATGACTATGATTGAATAGTCGATGCCATTAATGGTCTTGCTGTCGAAGTGGTAACATCGCACCACATTTATGTGCGTGGGGATTTGTGCTGCACAGAAGAACTCGTCGCGGAAGCGTTGCAGCTTATCTTTATCTCCGTGGGGAATGAATTTGATTGCAAAACTTTGTTTGTCTCGAGTGAACTTGAGAACGTGCGCGTTGCCTCCCTGGTCTACGCTTGACGCGAAGGTGAAGTCGCCGATGTCCGTCTCTAGAACATTGTTTTGCTTAAAATGGGTAACCAAATTCACGCACTTCTCCTCATTCGCTGATGCTGGCCTGTGGGCTACGGCTAGATACTAGGGGGAATCCAATTCAATGAGAAGGTCGCGCGAGCGGGAGGTGATGCGCTAAGTGGGCCGTGAGCCGCTGAGCCGACGTGCGGACAGCCCGCAGCATGGGAGCACCCGCAGGACAGAGATAACGGGGCACCTATTTCGCTGCGGCTAGGCGGCCAGTGAGACCTCGGTTAGCCGCCCGCGTCGCCAGCAGCTGTGCGAGCTGCCGCTTACTGGTGCGTGAAGATTGCAAATCACCGACGGCTCGGCGAAGTAAGTGTTGCGGGTGTCATTGCTACGCAGGTCGCTGTATCATCTGCCATCGCCCTATGAACAGGGAGCAGCCTTCTGGGAAGCGGCGGAGCGAGGAAATCTTCCTGTACCATCCTCCGCTCTCACAGATGCCCACTTCCGTTCTAAGAGGAACGTTAGTTCCCAGTGGAAGGATGGACCCGAATTTCTGAGCTAAATCAACGATTTAGCCTGGAACTTCGGGTCTTTTTTCGTTTGCACATTCTCGATCTAGGCGGAACCTGCCTGATCGGCAAAAAAATGGGTTCCATTCGTCGAATGGAGCCCGGCGTGACCCGATACGCAATTCGTGAAGTTCATTTCGAGAACGGCGAACGCTTACCTCTGTTGGTGCATGGAGACCCACTGGGTTTGCCGGTTCCGGAGATCGTGGAATTTGCCATCGCGAAGCTACGTGCGTGTGGGCTTCGAAGGAGCATTCACCATCGAGCCGAAGCGTTCGGGCTGCTTCTCTTTGAGCGT
>NZ_JBEZVK010000212.1:0-1258 GCF_040636955.1 Streptomyces sp. NPDC032472 | reverse complement strand
GTTACACAGTCCTTAGCGGATTCCGACTTCCATGGCCACCGTCCTGCTGTCAAGATGTACTAACACCTTTTGTGGTGTCTGATGAGCGTCCACTCCGGCACCTTAACCTCGCGTTCGGTTCATCCCGCATCGCCAGTTCTGCTTACCAAAAATGGCCCACTAGTGTTGTTCATTCGAATGCCCACGTTCAATTAAGTAACAAGGGCTTCTTACATATTTAAAGTTTGAGAATGGATGAAGGCTATATAGCGCCCCCGAGTCCCTAATCATTCGCTTTACCTCATAAAACTGAGTTCAACACTGCTATCCTGAGGGAAACTTCGGCGGAAACCAGCTACTAGAAGGTTCGATTAGTCTTTCGCCCCCATGCCCATATTTGACGATCGATTTGCACGTCAGAACCGCTGCGAGCCTCCACCAGAGTTTCCTCTGGCTTCACCCTATACAGGCATAGTTCACCTTCTTTCGGGTCCGGCCCCGTATGCTCTTACTCAAATCCATCCGAGAACATCAGGATCGGTCGGTGATGCGCCGAAGCTCTCACCTGCGTTCACTTTCATTACGCGTAGGGGTTTTACACCCGAACACTCGCATACGAAGACGACTCCTTGGTCCGTGTTTCAAGACGGGTCGCTGATGACCATTACGCCAGCATCCTTGCGGAGCGCGTACCTCAGTCCGGCGCAGGGTATTACACAACGGGCTATAACACTCCCCGAGGGGAGCCACATTCCCGAAGCCTTTATCCCCCGCGCCAAACTGATGCTGGCCTGTGCCCGGCAAAGTGCACCAGCGAGAACGCTGGATGATTCACCGGGCCCAAGTCTGGTCATAGGCGCTTCCCTTTCAACAATTTCACGTACTTTTTAACCCTCTTTTCAAAGTGCTTTTCATCTTTCGA
Source organism: Streptomyces sp. NPDC032472 (assembly GCF_040636955.1). Taxonomy (NCBI): domain Bacteria; kingdom Bacillati; phylum Actinomycetota; class Actinomycetes; order Kitasatosporales; family Streptomycetaceae; genus Streptomyces; species Streptomyces sp. NPDC032472. The sequence goes on along the minus strand of NZ_JBEZVK010000212.1, from coordinate 357 downwards.
TCACTCTACTTGTGCGCTATCGGTCTCTGGCCGGTATTTAGCTTTAGAAGACATATACCTCCCATTTTGAGCAGCATTCCCAAACTACTCGACTCGTCGAAGGAGCTTTACATAGGCTTGGCATCCGACCAGACGGGGCTCTCACCCTCTGTGGCGTCCCGTTCCAGGGAACTCGGAAGGCGCCTCGCCAAAAGCATCCTCTACAAATTACAACTCGGGCCCTGGGGACCAGATTTCAAATTTGAGCTGTTGCCGCTTCACGCGCGCTCGGCGAGCGCCTGACGCACTCTCGGCTCCACCGTGCCGAGGTCCTCGCCGATGACGAGGGCGCCGGCCCGGTGCGCCTCCAGGACCAGG
>NZ_JBEZVK010000211.1:0-1277 GCF_040636955.1 Streptomyces sp. NPDC032472 | reverse complement strand
GGCGCCCCCGGAGGCCTCCCCGGCCCCCGGGGCGGTGGTGCTGCACCCCGGCGCCGACGCCGCGGCCCGCCGCTGGCCGGCCGAACGGTTCGCCGCGGTGGGCCGGGCCCTGGCCGCCGACGGGCACCGGGTGGTGATCGTCGCCGGGCGGGGCGAGGGGCCGCTGGCCCGCCGGGTGGCCGAGTACGCCGGCCTGGGTCCCGGGGCGGTGGCGGGTGGTGCGCAGGACCTGTCCTTCGGCCGCCTGGCCGCCGTCGTGGCGCACGCCCGGTGCGTGGTGGCCGGGGACAGCGGCGTCGCCCACCTCGCCTCGGCCCTGGGGACGCCGTCCGTCGTGCTGTTCGGGCCTGTGGCGCCCCGGCTGTGGGGGCCGCCGCGGAGCGGTCCGCACCGTGTGCTGTGGCACCCGGCACCGGCGGACGACCCCCTGCGCCCGGGCGACGCCCACGGCCGCGTCCCCGACGCCCGGCTGCTCCGCGTGTCCGTCCCCGAGGTGCTGGCGGCGGTACGAACCCTGCCCGCCCCGCCGACCCGGCACTGAGCCGGGCGACCCCAACGCCCGGCCGCCGGCTCCCGCCGCCGTCCCCGAGGCGGGTGGGTCAGGCGGCCGGGACCAGTTGCGGGGTTGCCGTCGCCGTCACCGTGCCCAGGGGGGTGGGGCGGAGGGTGCGGCGGCGGTGGGTGAGGGCTCCGGCGCCCACCGCCAGGGCGATCACGAGGCCGCCGACGACGAGGGCCGCCCGTACCCCGAGGAGCTCCATCAGCAGGCCCAGCGTCGGCGGGGCGGCGAGGCCCCAGCCGGTGCGGACGGTGGACCAGGCGCCGAGCACCCGGCCGCGCAGCCGGGCCGGGGGATCGGTCTGCAGCAGGGTCGACTGGGCGGTGTCGCCCACGGACTCGGCGACGGCCATCGGCAGCACGAGGACGAGCAGCAGCGCCAGCGAGGGCGTCAGGCCCGCCATGACCTGGAGCAGCGCTCCGGCCACGGTGAGGACGGCGACCAGGCGGACGCGCGGGCGGCGCAGCCGGGCCCCGAGGACGGCGCCGACGATCCCGCCCGCGGCCAGCATCGTGGACACCCCGGAGAAGGAGGCGGCGTCACCCGCGAGCGGTCCCGTGACCAGCACCGCGAGGGTGAGGGAGTAGTTCCGGCCGAACAGGGCGCTGATGCCGTTCAGGACCGCGAGGGCCACCAGTCGGGGCCGGCCCGTGAAGTGGACCAGGCCCGCCCGCATCCCGCCCGCCGGTTCCGGCGCGGCCGCGGCCGCCTTCACGGC
>NZ_JBEZVK010000210.1:0-1301 GCF_040636955.1 Streptomyces sp. NPDC032472 | reverse complement strand
GGGTTACATTGCCCCCACTCAGGGAGAAATCGCGTGATTCCGTACTTTGGATCGCCCGCCCCAAACGTATCCTCGAAGTGAGTACACTCGTGGATAATAGTCGACAACTTCGAGGTAGCCGCACGGCTTCGATCGCGTATCGTACAAAATTCCTCGTGGATGCTTATTGTGTGTGTTTCAGTGTCGGGACCACATACGTGCGCTACAGTGCCGACGTTCTTGTTGGTCGGCAAGCATCCAAGAGATCGATCCAGATCGGGATGGGCTCTCAGAAAATTCCCAGGGGCAAGTGATCGCATGACGGCAAGAGTAGCCGTCAATCCAGTGATAAGACTATGACGAATTTCGTGGTCATTCGCGCCAAACCACGTCCAGACACGCCTACGTTCCTCAGGTGCCCATTCGGCCAATCTATCGAGGCGCTCCTTCACCAGATCGGCTCCTTCATCACGAAGTTGCATCATCAGCTTTCTAAATTCTGCGTCGGTCATGGCCGGGCAGATTGGCGGGCCGTTGAGCGTAAGAAAAACTTTCAACTTCGAGCCCGGTGTGGTGTTCGTCACCGCGGAATCGTGGACGCAAACGTATTCGTTACAGGACATCGCTATTGCCCTCCACGACCTCGAGCCTAAGTTTCTCGGCGTGACTCGTTGTTACTCGTCGGGTATTTCCCTCGGAATCCGTGACACCACTGACGATCTGACCTGATGCCGTGTATATGCGGTATCGAACACGCGCGAGCGGACGGCCACTCTGCTCATCGCACAAGACATACTGCTCGCTGTGCTCATCGTCGGTTGCCAGTGCAGAATCCGTGTGGTTTCGGATCTGCCCGGTCAACGCCGCCGCTTGTTCAGCCGTAAATCGCATCATCATGCCGCGCTGGGCATAGAACACCGGCTGGGGATTGCAACCGCAGACGTTGACGTCGCCGCTCAGCGCCCAAGGTTTGCCGTTCGGCCCGGTTCCCGGCCACCGCGGCCCTTTCGGAGCAATAAAGCCCTTCCGTCCGCACGCCGTGCAGTAGGTCTGCATATCCAGTGTCGCGATATGCACGCGCGGGGGCGGATTGGAACAGGTGACGGTCGGCAGGCCTTCCGTGATTGTCGCGCTGCCACCTCGATCACCTTGAGCAAGAAAATAGCGGATCATGCGCCATCCCCCTGCGCACCGCGTGTAACGGCAAGCTCCACGACCGTCCATTCTCTATTGGTAGCGTCACCGCGCCAGTTGCTCTCGAGATGCGAGTCGACAACGGCAAACAAATGCGCGGGCAATTTCTGCGTATGCGGCATCCTGAT
>NZ_JBEZVK010000208.1:435-1366 GCF_040636955.1 Streptomyces sp. NPDC032472 | reverse complement strand
CCGGCCAGCCGGGACCGATAGACCCGCGTCCACACGACGGGCATCGCACCCGGCAATTCAAAATCGGCATGGGAAAACGTCTCGTCGCCGAACGAATAGCTGATCGAACCGACCGATACGCCCTTACCGCACTCTTCGCAATGGTTGACGCCAGAGCCCTTTGCCTTGGCCTCCTTCTTCGCCGCTGCAAGCGGTACCTGCGGCCGCCGGGCCTCCGCTTCCGTCGTGCCCTGCGACTTGATCGATGCCGTCCGCATCGCTTCACGCTTGTGCCGCAGTGCATTGATCAGCTTCAGCAACAGCCACATCAGCTTGCCTTCGTCGCTGCCCTTCAGTTCCTTGATCTTGCCGACCACCACCGGTGCCAACGTGCGCAACGACGCCGCAATCGAGCGAATCGGCGCGACGTACTCCTCGGGAACGAGCCCGGCCGCCGTGCTGCCGGCGGAGTTGGCATTGCGCTTGCCGAGTGCCACCCCGGACTCGGTCAGATAACCCCACGCCCCCTTCACCAGGTCCGTGCTGATCCATCCGCTCTTCTTCATCAACTGCCGGTATTCGGTGGCTTCCCGTTCGTTCTTCGTCGGATCGAACAGCTTGCCCGCCACCACCGCGTCGATGCCGTCGGCCAGACCCGTGAAGATCTCCTGCGCTTTCGCCGCGCAGTGGTCGATCAGGTCGTTGACCACGGCCTGCAGCTTCGTCAGGAAATCCTCGACCTCGGTCGAAAACGACGCATGCACATGCGTGACGACGATCGACACGACCGCGGCCCCGATGTCGCGCTTGTGAATCAGAAGCTGGTTACGGATCAGCGCCAGCAGCGGCCGTGCCGTGAGGCGCATCGGCGCCAGTACCGGCGGAAACGGAATCACGCCGATCAGGTTGATCGCCAGCCCGAGATAGTCGAGCAGCTCACCGCCGCGCTTGC
>NZ_JBEZVK010000208.1:0-425 GCF_040636955.1 Streptomyces sp. NPDC032472 | reverse complement strand
GGATGATCGAGACGATGTCGGTCAGCGCGTCGGCCAGCGCCATGAGGTTGTTGAGGACCGGAATCATGCTGGCCACCGTCGCCAGCCGGTCGACGTTCACGTAGCCGTTCGTCACGCTGATCAGCCACGCGTTGAAGCCTTCGCCGGACGCCACGACGTCGTCCGGATGCACATCGGTCAGCCACGGGGTGGCTTGCTCATATTCCGCGCCCGGCGGGAGTTTTTGATCTGCCATGCTCTCAGGATTCTTCTCGTTGTTCGTTTTTCGGCCCGCGGCAGCCGTCCCCGGTTCATCTTTTGGACGTCGTGCCAGCGACCCGCGGCATTGTACCGACGAATGGACGACCGGAAAATGAAAGGTAGCGGCTCTGGAATCCGGGCCCGAAACGGGTCATCGCACCCTATTTGTTGGCACGGCTTGCCCC
>NZ_JBEZVK010000207.1:0-1374 GCF_040636955.1 Streptomyces sp. NPDC032472 | reverse complement strand
GTGGGGCGACCGTATTCCGGTCGCCCCACACGCACATCTGCTGTCGGGGGCCTTCAGCCGGCGGGCTGTGCGGGCTCCGCATCCTTGGACAGGGGCACCTGTCCGGTGTTTTCCACGTGGCGGGCCGCAACCCAGACGGGCTTGTCCCGTAGCAGGTACCAGATGCTGTTGCCCTCGATGTCCTGGGCGTGGACCTTGCTCTTCAGGCCGATCTCGGCGCCGTGGCTCAGTGTTCCGATGATCGCGGAATCGGTGCTGGGGTACTTGCGCAGGTTGACGCCGATGCTGCTGACGACCGTGCCGAACGGCTGCTGCGGGCTGGACATCTCTTCCTCCAGGTGGTGGCGGGTGCCGCGGTGACCGCCCCGCCCCACGAGCGGGCGGCCTGATCGCAGACTAGATCGCCGGAACGCGGAAGGGCCGGAAGCGGCGCCCGGCCGTGTCCGGGCCGGTCGTGTCCGGGCTGCCACGGGCCGGGCCGGTGTGCGCGGGAGCATCTGCAACAGCGGGCGGGATCGTCGCGTCGGGTCGCGTTGCGTCGCGAGGGGTCGCGGCGGGTCGGGTCGGGTCGGGTCGGGTCGGGTCGGGTCGGGTCGGCGGAAGTTGACCGGTTCGGGACGCAGGCGGGGTGTCAGTCGGCGTGCTTCCCCGAGGGGCGCGGTGGCGGCCGCGATCTCACGCCGGCCGTCGGAGCCGCTGGTTCCGCGCGGCCCGGCGGTGTCCGCGCCCCGGCGCCACGAGCAGCGATCGCTCTTTCCCCGGGTCGCCCGTCCCGCGCGGGGCCGAGGACGGCACGGCCCGCTGGAGCGGTTGTCGAGCGACGGCGGTCTGCGCGGCACCTGACGAACCGAGGTGGGACAACAGGCCAAGGTGACACGTGCAGTTGCCCTTGGTCTGTTCCGCCGCTGAAACTCGAACCGCACCACGAACGCCCATTCGGATGCCCCCGGGGCCTTCGGACGTGCGCCTGGAAACGCGGGCACGGACGGACCGCGAACGAACCATCTGCTCCCCGGGAGCACTCCCACCGCCGCCACCGCGGCACTTCGCATCCCCTTCCACACGAGAGGAAGTTCGTCATGTCCCAATCCGTCACCCCCGAGTCCGGCCACCTCGACCTGGACCTGGACCTCGACCTCAGCGACCTGACCGTCACGGCGCTGCACGACACCGCCGCGCTGCCCGAGAACGGGGCCTCCTGGGGCTCCTGCTCCTGCCAGGGCTCGTCCTCCTGTGCCCAGCCGCAGGTGGAGACGCCCGTCGTCTGACCGGCGCGGGCGTCTCCTCCCCGGACGCCCTCCGCCCGTCTCGGCCTCGGCCTCGGCCTCGGCCTCGGTGAGCTCGCCGTCACGGCACTGTGCGACTGCGTCGCCC
>NZ_JBEZVK010000206.1:0-1388 GCF_040636955.1 Streptomyces sp. NPDC032472 | reverse complement strand
CTCAAGAGCGACCGCTTCTTCACCACCGACTACCGGCCCGAGATCTACACCGCCGAAGGCCTCGAATGGGTCGACCGCAACACCATGGTCACCGTCCTGCTCCGGCACCATCCCGAACTCGCCCCGGCCCTGGACGGCGTCACCAACGCCTTCGCCCCCTGGAGGACCCTGTGAGCCGGATCCCCGCCCCCCGGGCCGAGATCCGGCCCCGGTCCGCGCCCGCCGACGGGCTGCGCGCCCACTCGGACGCCCTGCGCGAGCACGCCCGGCGGCTGCGGGCCGGGGCCCTCGCCCTCGACTGGAAGGGGCCGCAGGCCGAGGCCTTCCGGTGGCGGGTCGAGGACCTGGCCGACCGCTGCGCGACGGCGGCGGAGAGCCTGGCCCGGTCCGCCGACCAGCTGGACGCGCCCGCCGCGCGCCCGCGCTGAGCACGCTGCCCCGACCTGCCGCTCTCCCGCCCCGCCGGTCAGTCCGGCGGGGCGGTGTCCGTGGCGTCCACGGCGGTGCGCAGGGCCCGCGCGAGGACGACCGCGTCGTCGACCCCCCAGAAGTGGGTGTAGAAGAGGCGGGGTTCGTCCATCAGCCCGTGGTTGTGCAGCTCGATGACGGAGAGGCCGCCGGCGCGCAGGGCGGTGAGCACGTGCTGGACCTCGTGGGCGGTCATCACGAAGTCCCCGTTGACGGCGGCCCGCCCGCCGCCGAGAGGCTGGAAGGCGAGCACGGTGGTCACGCCGGTCGCCGACGGCAGGATGCGGTGCTCGTCGGTGACGGTCTCGCGACGGGCGAAGCTGTACTTGTAGATCCCGCCGTCATTGGTGCCGGTGGTGCCCAGTGCGGCATCCATGGCGGCGGTCTCCAGGTCGAGCGGCGGCGGCGTGGCCGGCGCCGCCACGGCCGGCGGCGTGGCGGTGGAGTCGAGGGCCGCCTTCAGGCCCCGCGCCAGTTCGACGGCGTCGGGGCCCGCCGCGTGGAAGTGGGTCCACCACACGTCGGGTTCGTGGGCGAGCAGGTGCTTGTGGATCGCGGTCTGCTCGAAGCCGTGGGCGTGCAGGGTGTCGGTGGCCCGCTGGAGTTCGGCCTCGATGACGACGAGGTCGCCGCGCACCACGGTCTGCTGGTCGTCGTACCGGGTGAAGGCGGCGTACGAGCTGAGCGCGAGGCCCGGCTGGATGGTGATGCCCTGCGAGACGACGTGGAGGTCCCGGCGGGGGAAGCCGACCCGGTACACGGTGCCCGACATCACCCGGCCGGTGCGTCCCAGCGCGTCCGCGACACCCTGCCAGTCCGCGTCGGTGGTGGTGAGCGGGTGGCTGGGCTCCGGGGCGGCCGGATCGGCGCCCCGGGCGCCGGTCTCCGCGGCCCGGCGGGGTGCGCCGGGCGCGGCAGGC
>NZ_JBEZVK010000205.1:0-1405 GCF_040636955.1 Streptomyces sp. NPDC032472 | reverse complement strand
GCGGCTGCTGGCACCAGACTTGCCCTCCAATTGTTCCTCGTTAAGGGATTTAAATTGTACTCATTCCAATTACAAGACCCAAAAGAGCCCTGTATCAGTATTTATTGTCACTACCTCCCCGTGTCGGGATTGGGTAATTTGCGCGCCTGCTGCCTTCCTTGGATGTAGTAGCCGTTTCTCAGGCTCCTTCTCCGGGGTCGAGCCCTAACCCTCCGTTACCCGTTGCAACCATGTTTGGCCAATACCCAAACATCGAAAGTTGATAGGGAAGAAATTTGAATGAACCATCGCCGGCGCAAGGCCGTGCGATTCGAGAAGTTATCATGAATCACCAAAGAGCCCAGAGGGCATTGGTTTTTAATCTAATAAATACATCCCTTCCGAAGTCGGGATTTTTAGCATGTATTAGCTCTAGAATTACCACGGTTATCCAAGTAGTAAGGTACTATCAAATAAACGATAACTTATATAATGAGCCATTCGCAGTTTCGCTGTATAATTGCTTATACTTAGACATGCATGGCTTAATCTTTGAGACAAGCATATGACTACTGGCAGAATCAACCAGATAACTATCGTCCGCCGCGGAAAAACGGCAACCGGTGCTGCGAGCAGCGCCGGAGAGATGTCAAGTTCACTGGGTGGCGTCCGGAGACGCGCCGGGCAAAGCACCTGCGGCAGGAGCCGTGGGCGCCGTGCGAGCCGGCAATCCGCTTTCCCACTCATGTGTTCCCCAGCGAAGCCGTCGACCACACTGAGCCCGAACGGGCGGCGTGTGGCCTGGGGCACGCCAGGAGAAGGACTCAGCGCCCGACTTCAGCCATTGCGGCGTCCGGCGGGCGTGGTTGCCTTCCGTTGCTCGATGGTAGAACTCGCCAGAGGCCAGTAATCCACAGAACCCATCCCTACAGCGGCGATTGCCGGGGCATTCGTCGCCTTCAGGGCATCCCCAGTACGCCGTGAAGCCTGAGCGACCGGTTTCGTGGGGGCCGACCAACACTATGAATCCCTCGCTAGCGAGACCGGAGCCTGCAAGCCTGTTCAAGGGACCACGCAATGAAAGTCTTCAAGATATGGTACAGTTGTTTGATTGCGGTTGTGTTGTGGCCGGCCGATTGCTCGACTGGCCACCCGCTCTCACATACCCTCCGAGCTCTCTGGTGGGGCGCCCCCGCCACCCGGCACTCGTTGGCCACTTTTGATTTCCCGCAAAATTCATTTGTATGGCAAATCCAAAAAATCGACTCACGAACATACATTTCCAACAACGCACCACCCCCCCCTCTCGGCGCCGGGTTTCTCGGCACCAGCGCGCCCCCAGGCCTGCCAGCAGCCAGCCCACGTATTTCTTATGCCCTTGCCGCCGCCCCCCGATGGTACAGGGTAGGTTCAGGGTAGGCCTTCC
>NZ_JBEZVK010000204.1:0-1411 GCF_040636955.1 Streptomyces sp. NPDC032472 | reverse complement strand
GGCGCGCTCGGGCCAGCCGGCATCGGCGGCGAGCGCCATGGGCAGGGCGCCGGCGGTGAACGTGACGGCGCCGTCCTCCCCCACGGTGACCAGCGCGGCCCGTTCCGCCTCGGCGAGCTCGGCCTCGGCGTCGGGCCGCCCGGCCCGCCGGAGCAGGGCGGTGGTCGGGCGGGCCGCGAGCGCGGCGAGCAGCAGGGTGCGGCGGGCCGGCGCGGGGGCGACGGCGAGGAGCCGGCGGGCGACCTCGCGGGCCTGGCCGGACAGGGGCAGCGGGTCGGCGTGGTGGGCGCTGCCGTCCCGGGCCCCGGCGGCTTCGGCGAGGGAGTGCCCCAGGGCGAGGGCGAGGCGGGGGTTGCCGCCGCTGGCCTGGTGGACGCGGCCGGCGAGGCGGGCGGGCAGGCCGTGGCGGACGAGGAGTTCGGCGACCTGGTCGGCGCCGAGCGGCGGGATCCGGATCGCCGGCGTGCCCGGACCGCAGAGGGGTTCGCCCGCCGGGGTGCCGCCCTGGACGCATTCGGCGACCAGGACTCGGACCCGGGGCGGGGTCAGCCGCAGGGCGAAGCGGAGCAGGTCGGTGCTCTCGGCGTCGAGCCACTGGGCGTTGTCGAGGACGAGCAGCAGGGGGGTGCGGGCGGCGAGCGTGCGCAGCACCTCGACGACGGCGAGGCGCAGGGCGAGGTGGTCGCGGCCCGCGCGGGGCGCGTCCGCTTCGCGGCGCAGCAGCGCGACGGCGGTGCGCTGGGGCCCGGCGAGCCGCTCCAGCACGGCGCACGGGACGGAGGCGAGCAGTGCGGCGGCGGAGGCCTCGGGTATCCACCGGTCGGCGGCCTCGGGCGCGAGGCGGAGCACGGTCTCGTGACGGGCCTCGGCCGCGGCCGCGACGGCGGCGGCCACCTCGGACTTGCCCGCGCCGGCCGGGCCGGTGAGCAGGGCGCGCCCGTGCGCGGTCAGCGCCTGCTCGACCGCCCTGATCAGTTCACCGTGTCCGACGGTCGCGTCGGCCCGCCCACTCGGCGCCACGCACAGCCACCAGCCTCTCGGTCCCCACACCTGTGCCCTTCCTGTGAGAGGCGAGAATACGAGGTCGGAGGCCGGATGGAACCGGACTGTGACGCAGAATTCAGTCGGCGGACGCCAAGGCCCCGCGGTACCGCCGGTACGGGGTGTACCGGCGGCGCCGCAGGGCTCATTGGTCCGTACTATTCACCTGTCGGCCGGTGGGGCCGTCCACCTGTCAGAAGGTGAGGTTCCAGGAGTCGATGTAGCCGGTGTCGCCGCCGGCGTTGTCGTTGACCCGGAGCTTCCAGGTGCCGTTGGCGACCTCGGAGGAGGCGTTCACGGTGTAGGTCTGGAGGATGTTGTCGGCGCTGCCGCCGGCCCGGTTGTGCAGGGTGTAGACGGAGCCGTCGGG
>NZ_JBEZVK010000203.1:0-1460 GCF_040636955.1 Streptomyces sp. NPDC032472 | reverse complement strand
ACACCATTGAAAAGTTCATCGCCGAGGTGAAACTGACGAAGGCCGGTGCAAGCACCTACTACCAGATGATCAAGGACAAGCACGAGCCAATGGGCAAGAAGTGATTTTCTCTGCTGGATCGTATCGTTCTATGAAAGGCTCCTGCGGGAGCCTTTTTGTTTTGCGGTCAAATTCTGAGTCGGATCGCTTGGTTGGATGCAATCGTGGAGCGGCAGTGATCAACCTATTGCGGACGGAGCGGTGTGGGATGCGCTTGGAGGCGAGTTGCCGGGGGGGGCTGCGAGTCAACCTGGAGAGACCGGGAAAGCCCGGATCACGCCACTGATTCCCGCAATGAGTCTATTTGAGATTGTCGCGGGGTCTTTTTGTTTTTTAAAATGTCAATGAAAACAGCTGGTTAGGGTAGATTCATCGATATTGTCTCTCCGAGTTCGTTGATTTATTCTCTTGGTGAGTCTGCTCGATGGGTTCGTGACGCGATGAGGGTCTTGCGTTTTCCTGTGCCGTGTGTAAAATCGGGTCCGTGTAACTTTCTGAGAGTGCCCCGATGGACACTGTTGTTCGGAAAAAAAGCCCGCGCGCGCCATCGATGCCGCTTACCGACGCTCTCGAGCGGACGGTGAAGCTGTACGAGAAGGAGGGGCGGCATGCCACCTCGGTCGACGTTGTGGCCCAAGGGCTGGGTTACAATGACTCGAAGAACGGTCGTGCAGCTCAGGCGCTCGCCTCGCTGAGGTATTACGGGCTGGTCGAGCGGCCAAAGGAAGGGTATCTGGCCGTCAGTAAAGACTTCGAGTCCTATCAGTTTGCTCCCAGTGCAAGCATCAAGCGTGATCTGCTGATCAAGATGCTGACGACGCCCCCGGTATTCGCGGAACTGCTGGAGAAGTACGAGGCCCGTTTACCGTCGGATGCCACGATTAAATTCGACTTGATCCAGAAGGGATTTTCTTCAGGAACGGCTGACAACGTTGTTGCCCTGTTTCGGGAGTCTGTTGGCTTCGTTGGGTATTACGAATCATCGCCGGCTGCTGTTGACGGCGGGGATGAAGAGCAATCGGATGCTGTCGTGGCTGGCGACGTGGATTACGCGCAAACACCTCAGCAGCAGGTGGATAGTCGGGACGCATTGTCCGATCAGGTCGAGGTGCGTCGTCAATCTTTGGTGCGCGAGACAAGCGAAGAAATGGTTCGCATACCTGTCCGACTACCAAAGAACCGCCAGGCGTGGTTGGAGATTCCTATTCCCTTCTTTGAGGCGGATAAGGCTCGGTTGAAGGCGTACATCGATTTGCAGCTTACCGATGATGAGGAGGGGGAGGCTGAGGACTAAGAAATAAAAGCCCTCACGACGTTGGCGCGTCGTGAGGGCTTCTGGCAAGGTGGTGAAGGCACCCCTCTACCACCTACAACCTGTCTTGGCAGACGGCTTGAGTTTATACGCTCAAGGGGTTGTGGGC
>NZ_JBEZVK010000202.1:0-1497 GCF_040636955.1 Streptomyces sp. NPDC032472 | reverse complement strand
GCCGGCTGATCGACCGGATCGGGCCGCGGCGCGTGCTGGTCGCGAGCAACCTGATCCGGGTACTGACCTTCACCGCCTACGTGTTCACCGACATCCCCTGGCAGCTGGTCCTGCTGGTCACGGCCACCATGTGGGGCGACAGCCTGTTCCGGCCCGCCGTCTTCGCGCTGGTGGCGCAGGTGGCCGACGACGGGCACCGGGCGCGCTGGTACGCGATGGACAGGTCCCTGCGCAACGCCGGGATCGGCGCGGGCGGACTGGTGGGCAGCACGCTCGTCGGCTGGGGCGGCAGCTCGGGCTACACCGCCGTGGTCGTGCTGAACGCGGTGTCGTTCCTCGTCGCGGCCGGGCTGGTCGCGAGCTGGCGCCGGACCGCCGTCCCGCGCCCCGCCGGCTCGGGCGCCGACCCGGCCAAGGCGCCTGCCCCGGCCGAGAACGCCGGCGGGTACCGGGAGGTGCTCGCCGACCGGGCGTTCCTCGGCGTCCTGGCCACCGTCTGGGTGTTCGCGCTGTGCGACCTCGCGCTGACCGTGCTGCTGAGCGCGTACGTGATCGAGGCGCGCGGGCTGCCGGCCTGGCAGCCGGGGATGCTGTTCGCGATCAACACCGTCATGGTGGTGCTGGCGCAGACCGCACTGGCCAAGGCCGTCGAGCGGTACCGGCGGCCCGGAGTGCTCCAGGTGGCGGCCGTCCTGTGGATGGTGTCCTTCGTGCTGTTCGCGGCGGTGCCCGGCGACCACGTGGGCCTGGCCTTCGGCGGGCTCGTCCTCGGCATGGTCGTCTTCACGGTCGCGGAGCTGCTCCAGGCCCCGACCAGCAGTGCACTGATCGTGGGGATGGCCGCGGGGCACCTTCGCGGCAGGTACCTGGGGTTGGAGGAGCTGATGTGGAGCCTGGCCAAGGTGCTGGCCCCGACCGTGTTCACCTGGCTGCTGGCCCGCGGAGCAGGCCTGCCGTGGCTCGCGCTCGGCCTCTGCTGCCTCGTGGCGCTCGTGCTGCTGCAACGACTCCACCGGATGCTGCCCGCACACGTCCAGCGCGAGACCGTCGATGCCTGAGCGCAGCTCCCGGATCCGCCGCCCCGAGGAGTTCCGCGAGGTCTACCACCGGGTCTACCGGGAGCCGCCGTACCACGAGGACGCGGCCGCTGCGGACGACTTCGCCCGGCAACTGGCCGACCACGCGGCACTGCCCGGCTTCAGCGTGACCACCGTCGGCGACGGCCGTGAGCCCGGCGGGCTCGGCGGGTTCGCGTACGGGGTGCACCGCGAGCCAGGATGGTGGCATCCGCGCGCGGCCGCCCCCGCACCGCCGTGGCTGCACCGGCCGCTGTTCTACGTCTACGAGCTCGCGGTCGTACGGGAGTCGCGCGGCCGCGGGTACGGGCGCGAGCTGCTGGACCTGCTGCTGGCCGACCGCGACGAGCCCTTCGCCGTACTCGCCGCGTCGAGCAGGGCGTCGGCGCGCGAGCTCTACCGGCGGTGGGGCTGGACCAAG
>NZ_JBEZVK010000201.1:0-1577 GCF_040636955.1 Streptomyces sp. NPDC032472 | reverse complement strand
CGGATACTCCTCAAGGGCCAAGTGGACAGCGGAGCGCCAGTCCTCCGCGCGCGACGGCGGGTCGGCATCCAGGGCGAGCACCGGGGGCAGGCCTGACCGGGCCGTCCGGGCGACCGGGTCGACCGGTCCGGGCAGGCGGGGTCCGCCCCGCCTGCCCGGAACCCGGGTCAGGCGTCGTCCAGCGGTGCCTGCAGCTCGGTCACCCACCCGTCCCGGTCCTGCGGGCACTCCAGGTTGACCTCCCGCGGGTACCCGCCCGACCGGTGGCCGTGGCCGTCGATCCAGCGGGCCAGCGTCTGGGCCGTGGGAAGCACGGCGTCCATCGGGCCGCGGTGCACGATGGTCGCCGCCCGCTCGACGGGCGGCAGGTCGAGGACCCGTACGGCGCCGTCCCGCAGCGGCGCCGCCACCTGGACGGCGGCGTGCACGAGGATCGCGCCGCCGCCCTCCGGGGCGTCCTCGTACCAGGCGACTCCCGGACCGGCGGGGCCGATGTCCGCCCCGTCCAGGCGGCGGAACAGCTCCTCGTAGAGCGGGCCGATGACCGGGCCTATGTCCTCGGGGGCGAAGCTCGCAGCGGTCGCCGTCAGCTCCGCCACCCGTACCGCGGGGATGCTCTTGACGACCACGTCGTCGGTGGGCATGTGGCCCTCCCTCTCGATCGACCGGAGCCTCGCCTCGACCTGCACCAGCCGCGCCGCCGCGGTCGCCATGCCGGCCGCCAGCTCGGCCTGGCGCAGCCGCAGCATGCCCCGCAGCTCCTCGACGCCGATGCGCTCGTCCACGATGTCCTGCACCTGCTGGAGCGTGAAACCGAGGTCCTTGAGCGCGATGACCCGGTTGAGGCGGGACAGTTGGGCAGCGCTGTAGTGGCGGTAGCCGGTGGCGGGGTCGACATGGGCGGGGCGCAGCAGTCCGATGGCGTCGTAGTGGCGCAGCATCCGGACCGAGACCCGGCCGTGCCGGGCGAAGTCTCCGATGGTGTACATGATGTCTCCGAGCTCACCGCCTGACACGGTGTGAGGGTCAAGCCCGCCGATCGGGGAGGGCCGCCGCCGGGCGAGGGGGTCAGTCCGGGCAGGTGAACGCTCCGCCGTCCGCGGAGGCTGCCGCCTCGACGCGGTAGATCCGCTGCGGCGGTGCGCCCGCGGGCGGGGTGTAGCCGTACACGTCGCGGGCCTCGTCCGGGCCCGAGAAGCGGAGTTCGAGCGTACGGGAGCCGCCCGGCCCGGAGCGGTCGAAGCACAGGTCCGCCGCCGGGCCGCTGCCGCCGGTGCCGGTGCCGGTGCCGGGGGCGGTCCTCACCGCCCAGCCGTCCGCCGCGGCCGCTTCCCGGTAGAACCCGGCCACCGCCGTCGGCGCCTGCGCCGTGGTGTACAGGCGGCCGGCGTACAGCCATGCGTCGCTGCCGCCACCGCTGCTGCCGCCGTCTTCGCAGCCCGCGTACGGCTCCGCGAAGCCCGGCGGCGAAGCGGCCCCCTCCCGGGACGGGGCTGCGAGACGCTCAGTCAGGCGTACAGCCACCCGGACGGCCGTCTCGGAGGAAGCCGGCAGCGACGGGGTGGCAGATCCCGCGA
>NZ_JBEZVK010000200.1:0-1610 GCF_040636955.1 Streptomyces sp. NPDC032472 | reverse complement strand
CTCGCGGCCTGCAACACAGCATCAGTTGCCCCTTCGGCCACATCAACATTCATCGCCAAACAGCATAAGCCGAGGAAAATCGATGCCGACACGGTCGTCTGAAAATAGCGATGCCGCTCTCTGTGTATATTCACACCCACCCCCATTCGCATGGCGCGACCATTCGATTCGAAGCCGAAAAATATCGCATACGGGTACCGCCGAGTAACGCGAACTGAACGGCCTCATTATTAGACACAACCCCTTAAAATCTCGTCGACGACTACAGCAATCTCATTTCGAGAAATATTTGGTGAAGCGCGCGATCTGTTCCTTCGTTACAGGCTGGCCTGCCTGGTCCGGCATCGGCACGCTTCCGTGCAGGAGGATAAAGCTGAACCCGGTTCCAGCCTTTTGTGCATTTCCATGACACCCCATGCATCCACCCATATTTACGGAGTCATGGTTGTACGTCACGTTATTGAATTGATTCTTTGTTCCATCGGAAAAATCCGTAATCCGAAAACTGAATTTGTCGAAGTTGACGAAGGTTCCGCTGAATTTCTGAAGATTGTAATCCGTTTCAATCACGCCATTGGATTGATAATACGTCGACTGCACCGACCTATCCTCGTTACTGTAATCGATTCCCGGTTTTTTTCCAGTAAGCGGCTTGCTCTGAACGTTGACGAGCTTGTAATACGACCACACCGAATTCTTCGCACCGAAATTCTTTTGCGAGTACATGGAAATCGCATCATGAGCAGATTTATTGACCGCAATAATTTCATCCGGAATCTGATTGATTCTTCGATTGACAATGATCGGACCTCCATCTACGAGTCCGGTTTGCGCGGTGTTCTGGTAGTACAGCCGAGCGCCTGGCGGCGAGCTGAAATTTTTGGGGGAATAGGAGAATTGCTGGAGAGTCCCGGGCTGTGCGTTTTTCGAGACAATATTCGGATATAACGGTATCGGCGGGATCGGATTGGCAATATATTTTCCATCCATATCCTCGACCGGCTTGCCCGCCGCATCAAGAATATTGTCCGCCTGTTCGAAGGTTGCGTAGATAAAATACGGAGCCGATGATGTTTTCTGAATAATGTGCAAGCCAATGAGGCCGAAATCGTCGTCGACATAGTACGTCTTCGTATCCGCGCCGTCGCCCTTGACGTAATAACGCACGCGGGTTGTATAGAAACGGCCGGATGCTCGCTCGGAGGCAGTCAATCGTCGCCAGGCCGCCTTGACCTCGACCGAGCCGTAAGGCAAGCAGATCAAGCCGCTGCAGGGCGGGAGCGGATCGTCTCCGTGATCCGAGATGTATTTCGCCGTTGCTTCGAATATGCCGGCCACTCTTTTGTCGCTGACACCGCCCAACAACTGGTTCGCCGCGACATAGGCGTATTCCTTGCGGTTGGCCTTGGCCATGAACAAGATCTGGGCGTCATCCGACTTCACGTTCGGCGACAGAATCCCTGCATAAA
Organism: Streptomyces sp. NPDC032472; assembly: GCF_040636955.1. Classification (NCBI taxonomy): domain Bacteria; kingdom Bacillati; phylum Actinomycetota; class Actinomycetes; order Kitasatosporales; family Streptomycetaceae; genus Streptomyces; species Streptomyces sp. NPDC032472. Next base: position 141 of record NZ_JBEZVK010000200.1, on the reverse strand, counting down.
TCTGGTTCAAGCCGATCTGGCTATTCTCGTCCAGGTTGATCCACGGCGTCGGGCCATAGGCGATTCCTCGGTATGCGGTGATCGGGATTTTGTAGTTGTAAGCGGGCCGTGCGTCGTAACCGTAATCGTCCGATTCATTCG
>NZ_JBEZVK010000199.1:0-1655 GCF_040636955.1 Streptomyces sp. NPDC032472 | reverse complement strand
CCGCCGCAGATTCCTGTGGTGTCGACGCTGACCGGCGGCCTGGTCGACCCCGAGCGGATCACGACCGCCGGCTACTGGGTGGAGCATGTGCGCCGACCGGTCCGGTTCGCGGACGCCGTCCGCACCCTCGAAGCCCAAGGCGCCACGACGCTGATGGAGTTGGGCCCTGACGCGGTCCTGACGGCGATGGCCGCAGGCACCGTCGAGTACCCGGACGCGGTTGTGGCCGTACCCGCCCTCCGGGCCGGGCAGCCCGAAGCGCGCACCCTGCTCGACGCCCTCGGCCGACTGCACGCGCGCGGCGTACGGGTGGACTGGCCGGCGTTCTACGCGGGCACCGGAGCCGGCCGCGTCGACCTGCCCACGTACGCCTTCCGGCGCGACCGCTACTGGCTCCACCCGAGCGGCGGGTCCGCCGACGCCTCCGGCCTCGGGCTGACCCCGACCGGACACCCCCTCCTGGGTGCGGCCGTACGGCAGGCCGACGGCGACGTGTACCTGCTGACCGGCCGGCTCTCCCTGGCCACGCACCCGTGGCTCGCGGACCACGCCCTGCACGGCGTCGCCGTCTTCCCCGGCACCGGCCTGCTGGAACTCGCGGCCCGTGCGGGCGAGGAGGCCGGCTGCGCACGCGTGGTCGAACTGACCCTGTCGGCACCGCTGGTGATACCGGACCGCGGCGGGGTACGGGTGCAGGTCGTGATCGGTGCACCCGAGGAACCGGATTCCCCGGACTCCGGGGTCCGGCGGCGGATCGACGTCTACAGCTGCCCCGAGACGGACACCGGCCTCGAACAGCCCTGGACCCTCCATGCGACGGGATCGCTGGAGACGCGGACCGAGGACGTCCCGGACGAGCTCGCACCCTGGCCTCCCGCCGAGGCCACCGAAGTCGCCCTTGACGACACGTATCCCCGGCTCGAGGACCGCGGATACGGCTACGGTCCCGCATTCCAAGGGCTGCGCCGCGTGTGGCAGGGCTCCGACGGCGAGCTGTACGCCGAGGTGGAGCTGCCGGAGGCGCAGCGCGCCGACGCCGCCCGGTTCGCCCTCCACCCGGCCCTGCTCGACGCCGCGCTGCACGCGCTGCTGCCGGGCGTCGCCGGGGATGCCCAGGACCGGCTGCCCTTCGCCTGGTCGGACGTGGACCTCCACGCCACCGGCGCCACGGGCCTGCGCGTCCGGATCAGCCCGACCGGACCGGAGACGGTCTCCGTGACCGTCGCCGACGACACGGGCGCGCCGGTCGCCGGCATCGGCGCCCTGACCCTGCGGCCGCTGTCGAAGGACGCGCTGCGCGCCGCAGACGGCTCCGCTGCGAACCGGCTGCTGCGGATCGACTGGTCGCCCGTGGGCGTGACCACGGGCGGGACGGAGGCCGGGTCCGCGCCGGAGGTGTGGACCTCCCTCGACGCGCTGCCGGAGGAGGTGCCGGCCACGGTCGTCGTGCCCGTGCGCCTCCCGGAGGCCGGCGATGCGGCCTCGGCTGCCCGTGCCGCCCTCGCCGAGGTCCTGGCCCTGGTGCAGAGCTGGCTGGCGGGAGAGCGGTACGCCGGCTCGCGGTTGGTGATCGTGACGCGGGGCGCGGTGGCGGCGGCTGCGGGGGATGTTCCGGATCCGGCCCTTGCGGGGGTTTGGGGTCTGGTGCGGTCGGC
>NZ_JBEZVK010000198.1:0-1658 GCF_040636955.1 Streptomyces sp. NPDC032472 | reverse complement strand
AACAACACCCACAGTTCGTCCGGCACCAGCCGCTCGACCAAGTCCGTCATGCACGGCTCAACGAACGATCACGCCAAAAGAAACGATGTCTTAGCCCTGCCCGAGCTCATCCCTCACGCCCCGCCGCCCGATGACTGGAACACCCCAGCCTCCCTTCGCCCTGCCATCCGGGAAGAGAAGGGATGACGAGCCAGCTGCCGCCACGGGAGACCGATCACTACACCCAGCTCGCGGACGCCGCGATTGTCACGACCCGGGCGCTCCTGGCCGCGAGGGAGAACATCGCCGACACGATCGATGCAAGGGCGATGATGTGCCTCCACGGCCCGGCAGGGGTCGGCAAGACGCTCGCCGTGAACGTCTGCCTGCGTGAGCTTGAGCGGACCCGGGACGAGGAGGTCTGCCGGATTGCCTTCCGCGCCCGCCCCACTGCCCGAGCGGTGCGGCACGAGCTCTTCGCTGCGCTTGGTCTGCCGAGCGAACCCCCGCGTCACCCGTCCGAGTTCGATCGGCTGCTCCTGGACTCCCTGGCAGCCCAGCCGCGTGCGCTGGTCGTGGACGAAGCTCAATGGCTGAATCGAGAGACGTTCGAATATTTCCGGTTCGTCTGGGACCACCCGTACTCACAGATCGCGATCGTCTTCGCCGGCGGCGAGGGAGCACACACGGTGCTGCGCAAAGAGCCGATGCTCTCCTCCCGCATCTTCATCTGGCAGCACGTCACCAAGCTCACTCCGGAGGAAGTTCACCAGGTCATCCCTCTCTACCACCCTGTCTGGGCACGGACTGATCCCGCGGACATCGCCTTCGCAGACCGCCACGCGGCTCACGGCAACTTCCGTAACTGGGCACGGCTAACAGCCCACACTCTGATCGCACTCGAACGAACGGGCCGCGACCACCCTGATCGGGAGGTGCTGCGCTGGGCGTTCAGCAGATTGGGCAGCTGGCGTGGCTGATGACGGATCGCCGAGGCAGTCCGCAGGTGCCGCGGGTTAGCGGAGCGGACCATGGCCTTGGATCCTGAGCTGATCCGAGAGCTATTTTGAACCAAGTTGCTATCGGGCCACTCGAAGGTTTGGGTGCGCAGGCGTCGAGGGACGGGGCCGGGCTGGCAAGCTTGCTAGAGGCCCTTGTTTTCCGGCGCCGGTTAGGCCGTGACCACCCCCGCGCAGACCGGGAGGACTGCCGTTGAGTTTCCAGTGCTGGATGCTCCGGAACCGGCCCCGTCATCGGGGCCTCTAACCGCCACCACTGACACCGGTGCTGGTCGGGCGCATGGCAGGACTGGGCAGACGGGTGACAGTGGACTTAATCATCCGCTACAGCAGCACCGGTACAGCCGCGGGGACGCTCAACCCCCTCCTGGCCAGCCCCGGGAGATCCGCATGCCAGGAGTCAGGCCGAGTCACGCACCACCGCTGCACTGCTAGCCGCCCGCGAAGCGGGCTGGTCCTGGAGGCGGAGCCGGAAGGACCCGGTGGGGGAGCGGAGCGTACACACCCAACGGGCCGAAGGCCCGGACCCCGTGAAACGGGGTCACCCAAGCCTGCGAAGCAGGCAGTTCAGGGTGGAGCGCAGCGGAACCCTGAACAGTCCAGAGCGCAGCTCCGGACTCCGGCCCCGAAGGGGCCGGCCCTGGCCCGGCGAAGCCGGGC
>NZ_JBEZVK010000197.1:0-1683 GCF_040636955.1 Streptomyces sp. NPDC032472 | reverse complement strand
GAATTGCGGACCGATGAAATGGACCCCGTCGCCGTTCACGCCCTCGCTGACCATGCCGCGCAATTTATCGACGTAGGAAGGATCCCCCCAACCACCGACGATCAGGTTCCAGCGCGCATTGATCGAATCCGTCATGACGCACCCCTTCCAGGCGCTCAGCAGATTCTCCACGCCCTTCTTGGGATGCAACCGCCCGAAATAAAGCAGCAGTTTCCGGGATGCCAGTTCGCCGGTCCACCAGGACGGCAACCCGGGATTGTCCAGCTCCGGAATCGTCACACCGTTATGCACGATGGCGATCGGCTGTTTCAGACCCACGGCCCGGATCGCATCCGCCTCCTCGCGATTCAGTGCATGAAAGCACGCGGCGCGATTCAAATGGCTGTGTTCATAGGCCGCGAGCGCGACCCACTTCTTCAGTTTCGAACGCTTCATGATCCATGGATCGAGCATGCCGTGCGGCGAGATGATGTAGGGCTTGCGTCGACGCCGATGCCACGCGACGACATCCGCCGAAGGGTGCATCCAGATTCCGTGCGTGTGAACGATTTGGGCATCGGATGCCAGCAGCGAAGTGCGCAAGCCCGGGGAGTAGCCGAACATCGCGGGACCGACCGCGTCACGGGTCGTCACCCGCGTCCCGCGCCATTGCGGAAGGTCGGTCCTGGTGTTCGCGTCGTTCAGTGCGAATACGCGCGGTACGAACCCGTTGGACGGCAGCGCGAGTGCGAGGCCACGTACCGCGTCGAACAGGCCGCCAGCGGTTCTGGACGCGGACGCCGTTACGAACCCGACCTGATGGCCCGGCGCCTGCGCAGGATGGAAGTCGGCCGTCCCGGTCACGCGGCCTCCCGCAGAAGATCCGCAAACCGCGGATACAGGCGACGATAGCGCTCTACCGCGCGATCGATCTCCGCCTGCCCCCGCGACGGCGCCCGATAGTCGGCGATCATCGTTCGCGCGATTTCATCCACATTGAAACCGTCGATGTCGTATACGCGGGCGCTCAAACCCAGGTCCGTCATGATGCCGCTCGTCTTGGGCAGGTAGGAGAGCGCCACGAGCGGCCGTCCTGCCAAAAGTCCAAAGATGCATGAGTGAAAGCGGCTACCCAGAAATACCGAGGAGCCGGCGATGATGCTCCTGACGTCCGCCACGGGTCGGTCTTTCTGATCCAGGATGACGAATTCCCGACACCGCTCGGCGATCTCGCGGCCCACCGGCAGATCGGCCGCGACCTGGTTGACGATGACGATCCGCACGCCCAGCGTGTCGTGCAGGATATTCAGCAGTTCGCACAGGCTGCGGACATACCGTTCCTTGGCCTGCGCCTGGTCGGCGGCAAGCGGAAACGCCCATTCGATCACCGAAACCGCGTTATAAGGCTCGTCCGGATCGATTCCGAGTTCCGCCTTCATCGACGCGGTCGCGGCCGGCGACGCAGCATGCCAGAAGGCAAGATCGCCGGTCCTGGCGACTCGCGCTGCCGGCAACGCGAGCGTCTCGACGACAAAATGGTACGACTCGCTTTCCCGTACGCAGATGAGGGATGCCTTGGCGAGCACCTTTGCGGCAAACCACCGGCCGCGCCTGGAGCGGATCGGACCGACGCTCTGCGGCGCCAGAACCACGGTGGCGCCAAACTTCGAAGCCGCCCAGATCTGGATCAGGTTCGCGTAGTAC
>NZ_JBEZVK010000196.1:0-1723 GCF_040636955.1 Streptomyces sp. NPDC032472 | reverse complement strand
CCCGTCACGGGTTCTGCTACGGGGTACTGTCCACGCTCCGTGCCCGAAAAGCCGCCAGGCACGCCCGGCGACCGCCGGCCGGGTTGACCCTCCCCTTGCGTCAGGGTTGAGGCTGGGGACGAACGAAAGGGCAGGTCCATGGGATACACCGTGGGTCAGGTCTCGGCCTTCGCCGGGGTGACCGTACGCACGCTGCACCACTACGACAGGACGGGACTGCTCTCGCCCGGTGACCGCAGCCGGGCCGGCTACCGCCGCTACGACGACGCCGACCTCGCGCGGCTCCAGCAGATCCTGTTCTACCGCGAACTGGGCTTCCCCCTTGAGGAGATCGCCGAGATCCTCGCGGACCCGCAGGCGAACGCGCTGGAGCACCTGCGGGCCCGGCAGCGGCAACTGGCCGAGGAGATCGGCCGGCTGCAGCGGCTGGCCGAGGTGGCCGAGCGGGCGATCGAGGTCCAGCAGACCGGCGTGTCCCTGACGCCGGAGGAGCGCTTCGAGGTTTTCGGCGAGATCGCCTTCGACCTCACCTACGCCACCGACGCGCAGCTGAAGTGGCAGGACTCCGCGGGACACCGGGAGGCCATGGCCCGGGCGTCCGCCCACACCAAGGAGGACTGGACCCGGCTCATGGGCGAGGCCGCCGCCTGGCGGGCCGAGCTGCTCGCCGCCTTCGACGACGGCGAACCCGCCGACGGGGAACGGGCCATGGACCTCGCAGAGGAGCACCGGCTGCACGTGACCCGCTGGTTCACGCCCTGCCCGCCCGACATGCACCGGCGCATCGCCGAGGACTTCGCCGCCGACCCCCGCGCCTTCGCCCTCGTCGTGCCGCCGTCGCAGCAGCGCCCGGACCTGGCCGCCTATCTGGCCGGGGCGGTGCACGCCAATGCGTCCCGCCGCGGCGGCGCCGCCGCATCCGTACCGACCGAACCACTGAGGAAGACCGATGAGAATCCTGATCGCCACGGCCGGGTCGCGCGGTGACGTCGCGCCGTACACCGGGCTGGGCGCCGCCCTGCTCCGCGCCGGGCACGAGGTCGCCCTCGCCGCCACGGAGGCCTTCGCTCCCCTGGCCGAGGAGGCCGGGCTTGAGTTCCGGCGGCTGCCCGCGGACCCCCGGGCACACGGCGGCGCCCGGTCCCGGCGCGAACTCCTGGGGGCCGCCTCCGCGTTCATGACCGACCTGGGCGAGGGGTTCGCCGGCGCCGTGGCCGAGGGCACCGACCTGCTCCTGCTGTCGACGACCACCGCCCCGCTCGGCTGGCACGTCTCGGAGGCCACCGGGATACCGAGCCTGGGGGTGTACCTCCAGCCCACCGCCCCGACCGGCGATTTCGCCCCGACCGTGATGGGGACCCGGTCGCTGGGCCGGTTCGGCAACCGCGCCGCCGGGCGGTTCGCCCTGCGCATGGCGGACCGGGTCTTCGAGCCGGCGGTGGCGCGGCTGCGCGACCGTCTGGAGCTGCCTGCGCTGCCCTCCGTACGGATGCGCCGGCGGCAGGAGCGGGCCGGCTGGCCCGTCCTGCACGGCTTCAGCACGGCGCTCCTGCCGCGCCCGTCCGACTGGGCGGCCGGGCTGGAGGTGACCGGCGCCTGGTGGCCGTACGTCGAGCCGGACGCGCAACTGCCCGCGGTCCTGGAGGACTTCCTCGCGGCCGGGCCGCGGCCGGTCCTCGTCGGCTTCGGCAGCATGGCCGCCGGGGAGGGCGAGCGCCTCGGC
>NZ_JBEZVK010000195.1:0-1967 GCF_040636955.1 Streptomyces sp. NPDC032472 | reverse complement strand
GTGGTCACGGCGGCCGACCCGGAAGGTCCCCTCGCCGCGGCGCTGCTGCGCGCCTTGAGCCGTGCCGGGGCCCGCGCCGAGGTCCGGCACGACCCCGGCCTGTCGCCCGGACTGGCAGTGGCCACTGCCGGGACTCCCCCGGTGGCCGTGGCCGTCGCCCACACCGCCGACGGCGGCTTCGTCACGTCCCCGGCGCCGCCGGCACGGGCGCATGCGGATGCCGCTGCTGTGGCCGCCTCGATCGCCGCATCGCGCGCGGCGACGGGCGCGGTCGCCGCGTCGGCCGGCCTGTCATCCGGCGTCGCGTCCGACGCCGGCCAAGGCGCCGTTGTCGGTGCCACGGCGGTACCGGCCGGGCCGCAGGCGCCAGGCGGACCGTGGCCGCCCGACGCGACCACCGCCGTGCGTGCCGGTGCCGGGACCCGCGGCGGGGCGTCCCACGACGCCGGTCTGCCGCCCGGGCAGCCGGTGGCCGCCACCGGGACTCCGCCTGCTGTCGAAGCGGTCGTCCACACCGTCTACGGCGACCTCATCACAGCTGCGGACGCGCCTGAGCAGGATCATGCGCACACCACCGGTGTGGCCGCCTCGATCGCCGCGTCGCGCGCCGCGACGGCCGCCGAGCCGCCCAACGCCCCGTCCGGCACCCGGCGGACCGCCGGTGTCGGTCCGACGGCGCTACCGGGCGGAAGCGGATCGGGAGCTCCCGCCGGACCCGGAGTGCCAGACGGGACCGCAGTCGTACGCGCCCGTGCCGGGGCCCCCGCCGAGGCGTGCCGCGGCTCCGGCCTGCTGCCCGGGCGGGGGGTGGCCGTCGCCGGAACTCCGCAAGCGGCCGTAACCGCGGGTGCGCCTGAACAGAACCGTGCGCACATCGCCGCCGGGGCCGCCGCCTCGATCGCCGAGTCGCCCGCTGCGCCGGCCACCGGGCCGTCCCAGGCGCGTTCCGCCGCGCGGTGGAGCACCGCTGCCGATGCCGCGCCGCCGGTCGCGACGGTCCCGGGCGGGCTTGGGGCTCCCGGCGGGCCGGGCGTGCCGGACATGGCCGCGGTGGTGCACACCCGTACCGGAACCAGCCCCGGCGGAACTCCGGCTGTGGCCAGGGCCCACACCCCGAACGGTGGTCTCGTCACCGCCTTGGGCGCGCCGGAGCAGGCGCGTGCCGATGCCGTCGATGCCGCTGCGGTACCGGACGGGGCGGGCGCGCCCGCGATGTCGGCTGCGTTGACCGCCCTGCTGGCCGGTGCCGCGGCGCAGCGGCTGCTGTGTGCCGTGGCCGGGCTGCCCGATCCGGCCGAGCCGGAGGAGGATCCGCGGCTGCTGCCGGGCCTGCCCGCCGTCCTCGTCGCCGAAGCGCGCCCGCCACACGCCTCGTACCACCCCTGGGTCACGGGGCCGGCCGACCCGGCGGGCCCCCCGGCGCCGCCTGCCGCCGACCTGGCCGGGGCCCTGCGCCGTATCGGGGCGCTGGGCGATCCCTACCTGGGGGTGCTCGATGCGCCGCTGCCGGGCGGGCTGCCGCAGCTGCCCGCGGCGCTCGCGGCCTGCCGCACCCCTGCAGGGCCGCTGGTGGCGGGAGCGCCCCGCGCGGACCTGGCCCGCTTCTCCGCGGCGTGCCGCGCAGCCGAACTTCACCTGGCCGACGGGATGTCGGGGCCCGTGGCGGTCGGTGCCGGGCCCGCGCACGCCCTGGGCCGGGCCCTGCGCCGGGCCGCGCTCGCCGCCGAGGAGCGTTCCGGTCCCGGGGGCGGGCTGCTCGACGAGGAATGGCTCGGGCATCCGCAGGCCCGCCACTGGTGGACCGTCCTGACCCGGCACCTGGGACGTCCGGCACGTATGACCGTCCGGCGGTTGGGCGCAGAGGGGCCCTATCTGGCCGTCGTACGGGAGTCCGCGCCGCGGCGCGGTGCGCGCCGCACCGCGGGAGTGGCGGCCCGCGCGGTGGAGGCCACGCCCGCCGACGCGGC
>NZ_JBEZVK010000194.1:0-2133 GCF_040636955.1 Streptomyces sp. NPDC032472 | reverse complement strand
AGGAGCGCCCTTGACGAGCCGGCGCGAACCGAAAGGACAATGGGCGGCCGGGACGCCCCCGAGCACCCTCCGACCCCGGTCCACCGTGACCCCGTTCCCACACACCTCCGGCGCGCTGGTGCCGCCCGTCCGGCCCTCAACAGGCTGTTGTGGACTCCCCCGTCTCGTGTAAGTTCCCTTTGGGAACTTTGCATCACCCGCGTACGTCGCCGCGCACACCATCCACGCCTCCAGGGAGCCCAATGCCCGAGCCTCAGGACACCTGGACCGCCGTGGACGGCTACTTCGACGGGCTGCTCGTCCGCGAGGACGATGCGCTCGTGCTCGCCGCCGCCGATTCCGAAGCCGCCGGGCTGCCTCCGCATCAGGTGGCCCCGAATCAGGGGAAGTTGCTGAACCTGCTCGCGCGGATCCACGGGGCCCGGCGCATCCTCGAGATTGGCACCCTCGGCGGGTACAGCACCATCTGGCTCGGCCGGGCGCTTCCGGCGGACGGGCGGCTGGTCACGCTGGAGGTCGACCCGCAGTGTGCCGACGTGGCCGCGGCGAACATCGCCCGGGCCGGCCTGGAGCACATCGTCGACCTCCGGCGCGGCAAGGCCATCGCCCTCCTCCCGCAGCTCGTCGACGAGGAGCCGTTCGACCTCGTCTTCATCGACGCCGACAAGCCGTCCAACCCCGACTACCTTCACTGGGCCCTCAAGCTCACCCGCCCGGGCAGCGTCATCATCGGCGACAACGTCGTCCGTGACGGCGCGGTCACCGACGCGACGAGCAGCGACCCGCGCGTTCAGGGCGTGCGACGCTTCACCGAACTCATCGCCGAGCACCCCCGGTTGACGGCGACCGCCCTCCAGACCGTCGGCGGCAAGGGGTACGACGGCCTCATCCTGGCCCTGGTCACCGGCTGACACGCACCCCCGTCGTATGCTCGCGGCGATCAATGACCGAGCGAGATCCGGCGAGAGCTCGCGAGAGCTGTCGCCAGCTACAGCAGCACCCAGGGGGAACCACATGACCTCGACCATCGACGCCAACAAGCAGGTCGTCCTCGGCTTCTTCGAAGCCGTCAGCGAGCGCCGGGTCGACGATCTGCCGACCTACATGGCCGCGGACGTCATCGACCACAACAAGATCATCCACGGCGAGGCCGACGAGCCCGGCGCCGCCTTCGACGGCATCCGCAGCCAGCTCGCCGCGTTCGACCCGCTGCTCGTCGACGTCGACGAGCTGGTCGGCGAAGGCGACCGGGTCGTCGCCCGGGTCACGCAGCGCGGCACGCACGGCGGGACGCACCCGCGCATGCCGCAGCCGACCGGCCGCGACTTCGAGGTGGAGGCCATCTGGATCTTCACTCTCGCGGAGGGGAAGATCGCCCAGATCCGCGCGGTCAGCGACCGCCTGGGCTTCTTCCTCCAGCTGGGCTGGGACTGGCCCCAGACGGACTGATGCCCGAAACGACGGCCCGACCTCCCCGACGCCGACAGCGCCTCCGGAGCCGCCAGCGCACCCGCACCCGCACCCGCACCCGCACCCGGTAACCTCACCCGGATGACGGCACTTTCCCAGCACGGCTCCCCGTACATCGAGCAGCCCGGCCGCGGTGGCGCCACGGCCACCTCCGAGGCCGATCCGCGTGCCATCGGGCCGGTACGGACGTCCTACGCACCGGACCCCGACGGGGATCCCGACCCCGGGGAAATCGTCTGGACCTGGGTTCCGTACGAGGAGAACGACGGCCGCGGCAAGGACCGCCCCGTGCTGGTCGTGGCCCGGGAGGCGGGTCGGCCGACGCTGCTGGCGGTGCAGCTGTCCAGCAAGCGGCACGACAACGACCGGGAGTGGGTGCCGATCGGCACCGGACCGTGGGACGGCGCCGGACGGGAGTCGTGGGTGGACGTCGACCGGGTGCTGCGGGTACACGAGGGCGGGATGCGGCGCGAGGCGTGCGCGCTGGACCGCGGGCGCTTCGACCTGGTCGTGGGCCGCCTCCGGGAGCGCTACGGCTGGCGGTAGCACTACGGCCGGCGGTAGCCGGCCGGGGGCCCCCCCCCCCCCCCCCCCCCCCCCCCCCCCCCCCCCCACCCCCGCCCCCCCCCCCCCCCCCCCCCAACACCCCCCCCCCCCCCCCCA
>NZ_JBEZVK010000193.1:0-2161 GCF_040636955.1 Streptomyces sp. NPDC032472 | reverse complement strand
CTCCGTCCGCAAACGGGCCGCCGCACGGGCGGTGCGGGAGGTGAGCGACTACCTGGGCAACACCCCAGCCGTCTGCCGGCCATCCTCGTACCGCTCGTCTTCGAGCGGTACGAGGAGGCGTCACCGTCGCCGCAGCCATGGGACGCCTCGGCGAGGACACGGACCTCGGTACGCCGGCCACCCGGGGCGCGGTCGAACGGGCCGTGCTGCGCCTGCTCCGCGACTGACCCCTGCGGCCCGCCGCACGGGCGGGCAGGTCAGGTCAGCGCAGGGCAGGCAGGGGCAGCTGCGGGCCAGGTCAGGGCTCGGGGCCGGTCAGGGCCAGGACGGTTCCTTGCGCGGGACGACCACCACCTCCGGCACCGAGCTCCCGCCCGGCACGGCGAGGGTGTACATCACCGTGTCGGCGACGATGTCGGGGCTCTGGAGCATCGAGACGTCCGTGTCCGGGAACCGGTCCATGATGAAGGCGGTCTCCATGCCGCCCGCGATGATCCCGGTGATCCCGATGCCCAGGCAGTCCCGCTGCGCCTCCTTGAACAGGGTGTGCGTGAAGGCGCGCAGGCCCGACTTGCTCGCCGAGTACGGGCCCGCCTCCGTCCAGGTGCGGTTGGCGGCGGTGGAGAGGATGTTCACGATGTGGCCGCCGCCCCGGGCCACCATGCGGCGGTAGGACTCCAGGCACAGGTACATCGGTCCCAGCAGGTTGGTCGACACCACCCGGGTCACCTCGTCGGCCGTCAGGTGCTCGGCGGACTTCGAGACGTCCACCGCGGCGCAGTTCACGAGGATGTCGAGCTCCTGCGAGGCCCCGTCCAGCCCGCGGAAGACCTCCGCGATCTGTGCGGGCTCGCGGACGTCCAGCTCCACGTAGCGGGCCTGCCCGCCGCTCGCCGTGACGTCCCCGCACAGCTCCTGCGCGAGGTCCTGCCGTACGTCGGCCACGAGCACGGTGGCTCCGGCCGTCGCGAGCCGGCGGGAGATCGCGGCGCCCAGGCCGCGCGCCCCACCGGTCACGAGGGCCTGCTTGCCGCGCAGGTCGAGCGGCGCCGAGCTGCCCATCGCGGTCACCCGCCTTTCGTCGGTCCACGGGCCGCCGGACGGGCGCGGGCGCGCCTCGGCCGTGACTGGCCCTGGCCCTCCACTCTTGCCCGCCGGAGCCCGGCGGGCACTCCGGGTTAGGCCACTTGCGCCGCCTCCGGCGGGCGGTCGCGCAGGGTGGGTGTGAGCAAGCCCACCAGAAGTCCAACCGGCGTGCTGTGCCGTGGCTTTGGGGGCCAGCGGGGCCCGGGTGAGCGCGGTCACGTACGCCTCGCGCACCAGGTCTGCCAGCATGGGCGGACGGGATGATTCCGCCGCACCCGCCCGGGCCGACCGGGGCGGGTGCCCGCCGTGCTGCGCCGGATCCGCCCGTTCCCCCACTGCCCTGTCCCCGCCCCGCTCCCCGGTACCCCTGTGTCCTCCACCACTTCCGCCGTGCCCTCAGCCGTGCCCTCGACCGCCGCGCCCTCGACCGCTGCACCCGCCCCGCGCCCCGACCGCTCGCCCTGGCGTTCCCTGCGCCACCGCGGCATGCGGTGGTGGGCCGCCGCCAACTTCGTCTCCAACGTGGGCACCTGGACCCAACTGACGGTGCAGAACCTGCTGGTCCTGCAGATCACCGGCTCCGCCGCCGTCACCGGCCTGTCCGTGTCCCTCCAGGCTGCACCCGGACTGCTGCTCGGGCTGGCCGGGGGAACGCTCGTCGACCGGTGGTCCCACAAGGCGACCGCCGCCGTCTGCCAGGCCCTGCTGGGCGCGGTGGCCCTGGTCACCTGCCTCCTCGTCGCCTTCGACCGGCTGGACCTGCCGGTGCTCATGGGCCTCGCCGTGGTCACCGGTGTGATCGCCACCGTCGACGGACCGGCCTGCTCGCTCCTCGGCAACGGTCTGGTCCCGCCGCAGGACGTCCCGTCGGCCATCGGGGTGGGCTCGCTCGTGCACAGCGCGGGGCGGCTCGTCGGCGCCGCCGTGGCCGGTGTGACCGTCGCCGCGTTCGGCACGGCCGCCGCCTACGCCGTCAACGGCCTGTCGTTCCTGGTCGTCGCCGCCGTCATCCCCTTCCTGCGGCCCGCCCCGGGCTCGGAGCCGGCCGCCGCGCAGCCGCCCGCCCGGATGGCCC
>NZ_JBEZVK010000192.1:0-2265 GCF_040636955.1 Streptomyces sp. NPDC032472 | reverse complement strand
AACGCCTCCGCAAACACCGGAAACGCAGCAGCCAACTCCGCACCCATCCCCACCCGCTGCGCACCCTGACCCGTGAACAGGAACGCCAACCGGCCGGTCCGGACCTCTCCCCCGCCACGTACCAGCCCGGGCGCATCGCCGCCGTCGGCGAGGGCCTTCAGGCCGGTCAGCAGCTCCTCCCGGGTCGTGCCGACGACGGCCGCGCGGTGGTCGAGGGCGGCACGGGTCGTGGCCAGCGAGTGGCCGACCTCCGCCGGACGGGCCTCGGGCCGTGCCTCCAGGTGGGCGTGGAGGCGTCCCGCCTGCGCCCGCAGCGCCGCCTCGTCGCTGGCCGAGACCAGCCAGGGGACGGGGTGGGGGTGCGCCACCGGCTCGGCGGGCGCCTCGGGGACGGGCACCGGGTCGCCCTGTTCGATGATGACGTGGGCGTTGGTGCCGCTGATGCCGAACGAGGACACACCGGCCCGGCGCGGACGGTCCGCATGCGGCCACTCGCGCGCCTCGGTCAGCAGCCGTACGGCTCCTGCGTCCCAGTCGACGTGGCCGGAGGGCTCGTCGACGTGGAGGGTCTTGGGCAGGGCCGCGCGGCTGATGGCCTGGACGACCTTGATGATGCCGCCGACGCCGGCCGCGGCCTGGGTGTGGCCGATGTTCGACTTCAGCGAGCCCAGCCACAGCGGCCGGTCCTGCGGGCGGTCCTGGCCGTAGGTGGCCAGCAGCGCGTGCGCCTCGATCGGGTCGCCCAGCCTCGTACCCGTGCCGTGCGCCTCGACCAGGTCCACGTCGGCGGCCTTCAGGCCACCGTTCGCGAGGGCCTGCCGGATCACCCGCTCCTGGGCCGATCCGTTGGGCGCGGTGAGGCCGTTGGAGGCCCCGTCCTGGTTGATCGCGGAGCCTCGGATCACGCCCAGCACCCGGTGGCCGTTGCGGCGGGCGTCCGACAGCCGCTCGACCAGCAGGAGCCCGACGCCCTCGGCCCAGCCCGTGCCGTCCGCCTGAGCCGAGAAGGACTTGCAGCGGCCGTCGGGCGACAGGCCGCGCTGCCGGGAGAACTCCACGAAGGCCTGCGGCGTGGACATCACGGTCACCCCGCCGGCCAGGGCGAGGTCGCATTCGCCCTGCCGCAGCGCGTTCGCCGCCAAGTGCAGCGCGACGAGGGACGAGGAGCAGGCCGTGTCGACGGTCACCGCCGGGCCCTCGAAGCCGAAGGTGTAGGACACCCGGCCGGAGGCGACGCTGCCCGCGGTGCCGCCCGCGCGGTAGCCCTCGAGCCCCTCGGGGAGGGTGCCCGCACCGGAGCCGTAGTCGTGGTACATCACCCCGGCGAACACGCCCGTACGGCTGCCGCGCAGCGAGCCGGGCACGATGCCGGCGTGCTCCATGGCCTCCCAGGCGGTCCGCAGCAGCAGGCGCTGCTGCGGGTCGGTGGCCAGGGCCTCGCGCGGCGACATCCCGAAGAAGCCCGCGTCGAACTCATCGGCGTCGTAGAGGAATCCGCCGTGGCGGGTGTAGGACGTACCGGGGTGGTCCGGGTCGGGGTCGTACAGGGACTCCAGGTCCCAGCCCCGGTTGTCCGGGAACCCGCCCACCGCGTCCACGCCGTCCGCGACGAGCCGCCACAGGTCCTCCGGCGAGGCCACACCACCCGGGTATCGGCAGGCCATGCCCACGATCGCGATCGGCTCGTCCGCCATGCCGGCGGACGCCGTCCGCGGGGCGGCGGCTCCGGTCGCGCGCTCGCCGGACAGCCGGTCCAGCAGGTGCGCGGTGAGGGTCCCGGGGGTGGGGTGGTCGAAGACGAGGGTGGTGGGCAGGCGCAGGCCGGTGGCGGTGCCGAGGCGGTTGCGCAGTTCGACCGACGTCAGGGAGTCGAAGCCCATGTCCTGGAAGGTGCGGTCGGCGTCGAGGTCGTACGGGCCGGTGTGGCCCAAGACGTCGGCGACGTGCGTACGGACCAGCTTCGCGACCGCCCGCTCCCGCTCCTCGGGCGACAGCCCGGCCAGCCGCCCGGCCGGCGCGCCTGAGGTGGACGGGGCCACGCCCGCGGCCTGCCGGGGTCGGCGCGGCGGTACGAGGCCGCGCAGCATCGGGGCCGGTTCGTCCTGGGCACGCAGGGCCGGGACGTCGATCCCGGTGAGCGCGAGTACGGGCTCGTCCGTGGCCTGGGCGGCGTCGAAGAGGCGCATCGCGTCGTCCGTGGCCAGGGGCCGCAGCCCGAGCCGGGACAGCCGCCGCAGATCCGCCTCGCCAAGATGGCCGGTCAGC
>NZ_JBEZVK010000191.1:0-2288 GCF_040636955.1 Streptomyces sp. NPDC032472 | reverse complement strand
ATGCCCACCCCCGCTTCGAAATCGGGCGGGCTGGCTCCAGCCTCGCCGGCGATTGAGGCGCGGGGCCGGGCGGAGCTCCGGTGCCCGGGAGGTCAGGCGAGGAGGGAAGCGATCGGGGACAGGGGGTCCCAGTGGGGGTCCCGGTCCGTGAGGCGGGTTGTCACCCGGGCCCAGGCCTCGGGGTCGGTGCCCAGGCGGGCGGCGACCAGGCCGGCCAGGGCCTCCAGGGCGGCCGGCACCTGCGGCGGGGCGTCCGCGCGGCGGGCCGCGCCGCTCAGGTACGCGAGGACCACCGCAGCCGGAGCCACCTCGTGCATGAGGTCGGCGACCTCAAGGTGGCCCGAGGCCAGCAGGCCGTCGAACTGGGTGGCGGCGGCGCAGCCGTAGAGGCCGCCCAGCCCGTACCGGGCCCGCGCCCGGGTCAGCGCGGGCCCGTCGGGCAGGCCGTCCGGCCCGGGCTCCTCGACCAGCTCGGCGTGGCGCAGCCGCAGCGCGGCCGGCGCGTCGGGATGGCGGACGATGTACGACCACTGCGGCAGCGGATCCTCCGCATGGGCGCTCTCCACGGCATCCCAGTCGATCCCGTACAGGCGGTCCCGCAGGACACCGGTGGTCTGCCAGTGGTGGGTGGCCCGCCGCAGCCGGGCGATGAGCCTGCCGGGGGCCAGTTCCCGGTCGGCGCGGGCCCGCAGCACGGCGTCCGGGTCCCCGGACTCCAGTGCCTTGACGCAGAGTCTGGTGGCGGCCTGGCCGAGGACACCGCGGGCGACGAGCGCCGCGAGCCGGCCGGGCCCGCCGTGCTCGCACAGGTGGAGGCAGCCGAGCACCTGCTGGACGAGGCCGAGGTCGGTGCGCCGGGCGAAGACCTCCTCGATCAGCTCGGGTTCGGCCGAGGAAAGCCAGCGGGCGCCGCCCACCGGCCCGGCCGACGGATCGGCCCGAAGCTCGGCCAGTACCCGCGCCCCCAGCCCCTCCGCGGGGCGGCCACCGCCGGGGCGCGAGCGGGCCACGATGCGGCTGGCGACCTGCGACGTGGTGCCGTGGCGCAGCAGCGCGAGGTCGACGTCCGTCTCGCCGAGGTCGGCCAGCAGTTCCCCGGCGCCGGGCGAGAGCCACCGGGTCTGGGAGGCGAGGACGCGCAGGGCCTGCGGATCGCGCCCGGCCAGCAGCCGGGCAAAAACGGTCCGCGGGGTCCGGTCGTGCCGCAGCAGGTAGGCGGCGAGCAGCCAGGGCCCGTCCGGGCCGAGTTGCGGCAGGACGGCGTCGACGACCTCGGCGTCGTCGGCCACGCACAGCAGGGTGCCGACCGGCCAGAGCCAGAGGTGGTTGCCGCGGTCGGCCATCCGGGCGGCCTCCTCGGGCGTGCCGGGGCGGGCGGTGTACGAGGCGTACGCGCGTTCCTCCAGCGGCCGGTACGCAGCGGGTGCCGTGTCGCCTGAGCGGGCCAGCCGCAGCAGTTCCACCCAGCCGGGGCCGCCCAGCGGCGCGCCGGTGGCCGTCGTGCCCGTGGGTCCGGCGGCAGCGGCCGCGGTGTCGGCGAGCCGGAGCCAGGCGTCCGGGTCGGTGCCGAGCTCGGCGCGCAGCAGCCGGCCGGTCTCGGCCCGCCAGGCGGCGGCGAAGGCGAGGCGGCGCCAGTCGTGCGGGAGCTGCAGCAGGTGGCGTGCCGGGAGCACGGCTGTGAGTTCGCCTGCTTGGACGATGCCCTGGGTGTAGGCCCGTTCGAGGGGCTGGACGCCGGTGCCCCACGTGGTCACGGGTGCGGCCCGGATCTCCTCCGGGGTGGGCGCGGTGGGCCAGGAGCCGTGGGGCGGTGCGATGCCCTGGGCGGCGCAGGCCTCGACGAGCCACTGCGGGGTGGCGAGGCCGGGGGCGGTGTCGCCGTGGTGGTGGGCGAGGAAGTGCAGCACGCCCGGGTCGGTGGGGAGCGGGACCTCGCCCGGCGCCAGGGAGCGCAGGAGGTCGAGGGCGGGGAGGGCCGCCGCCATGCGGTGTCCGCGGGGAACGGCGGGTGCCTCGGCCGCTTCCGCCGCTGCGGGACCGCGGTCCGCGGGGGCGGCCGCTTCGCCGTCCAGCGGGCCCGCGGCCGGTCCGTCCGTACCCGCACCGCCGGCGCCCCCGGAGCCCCCGGGGCCGTCGCTCTGCGGGGCCGGGGCCGGGGCCGGGGCCTTCCCGGCTTCGGCGAGCACCTCGCCGAGGGTGCCCGGGTGTCGGGGCAGGAGGGTGTCGAACGCGGCCCAGGCCTCGGGGCGGTCGCCGAGCCGGTCGGCGGCCCGCTCGTGCAGGGCGCC
>NZ_JBEZVK010000190.1:0-2347 GCF_040636955.1 Streptomyces sp. NPDC032472 | reverse complement strand
GGCGTGCCAGGTGCGGAGGTCCTTGGCGGTGATGTCCTGCCCGGAGCGTTCCCGCAGGTAGGCGTTGAGGTCCTCGGGCCGCACCTCGTGCCAGGTGCGGCCCGCCCGGTACGCGAAGAGCCGCGGCCCGGGCTCGCGCCGGCGCAGCAGGGCGCGGACGACGGCGAGGGCCGCGTCGTCCACGAGGGCCCGGTGCTGGCGGCGGCCCGACTTGGCGGGGAAGTCCAGGCAGACCTCGCCGCGCCGGCACCGGGCGTGCTCGCGCAGCAGGGTGGTCAGGCCGTAGCTGTCGTGGTCGCGGGCGTAGCGCTCCCCGCCGATCCGGAAGAAGCCCAGGTCGAGGAGGCGGGCGGCGCAGGCGAGGACCCGGTCCCGGCCGAGTCCGCGGCCGGCCGGGTCCTCGTCGACGGCCCGGCGCAGGCGGGGCAGGCCGCGAGCCACCCGGTACAGGTACTGGCGGCGCCCGGCCGCGTCGGTGCCGAGGGCCTGGATGTGCCCGTTGGGCCACGGGCAGATCCACACGTCCTGCCAGGCGGGCGGGATCACCAGCCGGACGATCCGCTCGCGCTCCTGCGCGGCGACCGGGCTGCCGTCGGCATCGAGGCAGCGGAAGCCGCGGCCGTGCCGGACCCTCCGCAGGCCGGGCCGGTGCGGGTCGCTGGTGCGCAGTCTGGTCACGCGGTCACGTCAGGTCGCGTCGGTCACGCCGTCACGTCAGGGCACGTCGTCGCGCCGGGTCGCGTCGTCACATCGGGTCGTGTCACGGCTCACGGCTCGGCCGACGACGGCGGAGCGCCTCGTCCGTGGCCGAGCCGGGGGCAGGGGCCGGGGCCGGGTCAGCGGCCCAAGGCCTCCTTGAGCTCGGCCTTGTCCATCTGGGAACGGCCCTTGATGTTCCTCTTCTTCGCCTCGTTGTACAGCTGCTCCTTCGTCGGTCCCTCGGAGCCGCTGTGCGACCGCTGGCCGCCGCGCTTCGAGGAGGACATGTCCTGGGTGGAGGAGCGGCTGGAGGTCTTCGACTCACCGGAGCGGGCGCGCTCCTTGTTCACCGTCCGGGCGGCGATCTCCTTGGCCCGCTTCTCCGACTCGCCGCGGTCCTGCGCGGAGTCCTTGATGTGCTCGTACTGTCGTTCCCGCTTCGGGGATGACCCTCGGGGCATCGTCTTCGCCTTCCTTCCTCGTACGGACCGGCTCCCTGCCGCTCCGGTCGGGCGTCTGCCCGCTGCGGCGGCGGTCATGGCCGCGGCGCGGGTCCGCCCTTCAGACCGTCAGCCGACCGGGTTCAGGTCGTCAGCCGGCTGTTCGGGCCCTCGCGGCCGTCGGCCTCCTCCTCGTTGAACCAGTAGTCGCCCGCGGCGAGGTAGCGGAACTGGTGCACCCGCTGCGGCTCCAGCCGCACGGTGACGGCGCGGGTCCCGTCCGGGCGCGGGGTGAGCGAGTGGGCGCCCGGCGTCCAGTCGTTGAAGTCGCCGACGACGCTGACCTCGCCCGCGGGCTCGTCGGCGGGCAGGACGAAGGTCACCTCGGTGCGGTTCTTGCGGGCGCTTCGTTGCAGCACGAACGTTCCTCCTTGTTCTTGCACAGGGTCGGTCCAGGTGTACCGCGCAGGGCGGCCCCCCCGCCGGGCCGCGCGCGCGAGACGCGCCGCCCGGCGGTTTCGCTCAGCGGCCCGTCCGCTGCCGGGCTCCCGGCCGGGGCCGGCCGGTGAGCCGGAAAACGAAGCCGACCCGGATCACCCGGACGGCGGGGCCCGGCCGATGCCGCCGGGCCCCGCACGAGACGGCTCCGTTCACCCTCGCCGCATCTTCTTCGATCCGCCCTTCGGGTCGATGCCCGTGAACGCCGAGTCGTCCTTGCCGCCGCTCGGCCGCTGGGACCGGCCGCGGGTCCCCATGTCGTGGTGGCCCTTCTGGCCTCCGCGGGCATGGTCCTCGCCGCTCTTGCCGGTGCTCTCGACCGGGGTCCCGTCGTCGAGCGCTGCCGGGGACGACCTGCCCTTGCGGGACTTGCCGGAGCCGGAGGCGTGCTTCTCGGGGGAGTCGAACGAGCGCCGCGCGCTCGGGTTGTCCTGCTTGTGTGTCGAGTCGACGTCGGGCGACCAGCCGTGCTGCTCGGTCCCCTCGTGCCGGCTCGGCCCCTCACCGTGCGGTACGTGTGACTTCGGCGTGCTGGACATGAGCCGTTCCTCCTCTCGTGTGGCCCCCTCGGGCCTGCGCCTGCCCCGTCGGGCTCGGGTCAACCCGGCCCGGCCCGCGGGCCGGGGGCAGGGGGCGGGGCAGGGGCCGGCCGCACGCCGGTGACGTGTCCGCAGGCCGGGCACGGGTAGGCGCGGTCACGTGGCTGCGTA
>NZ_JBEZVK010000189.1:0-2379 GCF_040636955.1 Streptomyces sp. NPDC032472 | reverse complement strand
GGGTCGCGGCGGGGGTCATGGGGCCGCGGCCTCGGGCTCCGGCACGGGCGGAGTCGCTGCGCGGGCCGCCCGGCGGGCCAGGCCGGTCGTGGAGCGGCCGTCCAGGTACGGCAGGACCACGGCCTGCCCGCCCCACGTCCGCACCAGGGCCGCCTCGGGCAGGTCGTCGACCGCGTAGTCGCCGCCCTTGACCCAGATGTCGGGCCGCAGCACCTCCAGCACCTCGGCCGGGGTGTCCTCGTCGAACGAGATCACCGCATCCACGCTGCCCAGCGCCTGCAGCACACGCGTACGGTCGGCCAGCGGGGTCAGGGGCCGGCCCGGCCCCTTCAGCCGGGTCACCGACGCGTCGGAGTTCAGGCACACCACGAGGCAGTCGCCGATGCGCCGGGCGCTCTCCAGCAGGCCCACGTGGCCGGCGTGCAGCAGGTCGAAGCAGCCTCCGGTCGCCACGACCGTGCCGCCCCGCGCCCGGACCTCCCGGACCAGCGTCAGCGCATCGGCGCGGTCGGGGAGCGCGGGCGCCGGGCTCGGCCGACGCCACAGCGACAGGCCCGAGGCACCTCCGCCCGCGACGAACGCGGCCGCCTCGGTCACCGCGTGCCACACGGCTTCCTCCGGCAGGGCGCCGTCCGCGAGGGCGGCAGCGGTGTGGGCGGCGAAGCAGTCGCCGGCCCCGCAGGTGTCCCCGTACGCCCGGAACGGGGCCGGGACCAGCAGCGGCGCGTCGGCGTGCGGCCGGGTCAGCAGCGCGCCGCGCTCGCCCAGGGTGACCGCCACCGAGGCGGCCTGCCACCGGCCGGCGAGCAGGGCGCCGCGCCGGGCGTACGCCCCGAGGGAGCCGCTGTTGCCCTCCTCGGGGCACAGCGCACGGGCCTCCGCGGCGTTGGGCGTGACCAGGCGGGCACCGGGAACCGGCGGGCCGCCGCGCGGATGGGGGTCCCAGACCAGCGGGACCCGCCGTGCGGCCTGTTCCAGCAGGGGCCGCAGCGCGTCCGCGGTGCCCCGGCCGTAGTCCGCGACGAGGACGGTGTGCGCGGCCGCGAGCAGCTGCGCGCACTCCTCGGTGGGCGGCCCGGCCCGCCCCCCGCCGCGATCGATGCGCACCAGCGGCCGCCCGCCGGCCAGAACCCGCGTCTTGACGGGCAGCGTGCCGGCCAGGGGCAGTTCCACCAGCCGGACCCGGCCGCGCAGCGCCTCGCGGACCCGGCGGCTCGCGCCGTCCCGGCCCAGCGCGGTGACGAGGACCACCTCGCGCCCGGCCCGGGCGGCCAGCGCCGCGGCGAGCCCGGCGCCGCCCGGCCGGGAGCGGTCCGCGGTGACGTCGACCACGGGGACGGGCGCGTCCGGCGCGAGCCGGTCGGCCACGCCCTCGATGTCCCGGTCGAGGAGGACGTCGCCCACGACGACCAGGGGTGCGGATGCGGATGCGGTCACGGCGTCCTCCCGTATGCGGCGGGGAGCGCACCGGCCGGCCCGGCCGGTGCGGATCCGCGGTCCACCACCTCGTCGAACGCCTCGCAGAGCAGGTGTACGGCGACCAGGTGCGCCTCCTGCACGGTGGCCGTGGCCTCGGCGTCGATGCACAGCGCCTCGTCGGCGGCCTGGGCCAGCGGATTCGGCGCGCGGCCGGTCAGGGCCCACACCTGCAGGCCCAGGTCACGGCCCGTCGTCGCGGCCGACAGCAGGTTGTCGCTGCGCCCGGAGGTCGACAGGAGCAGCACGACGTCGCCGGGCCGCCCGTGCGCGGCCACCTGCCGGGCGAACACGTGGTCGTACCCGTAGTCGTTGCCGATGGCGGTGATGCTGGACGTCTCGGCGTGCAGCGCGATGGCGGAGAAGGGCGGCCGCTCCCGCCGGTACCGGCCGACCAGTTCGGCGGTGAGGTGCTGGGCCTGGGCCGCACTGCCGCCGTTTCCGGCGGCCAGCAGCCGGCCCCCCGCGGGCAGGGCCCGCGCCAGCTCGCCGGCCCACCGTTCGAGCAGGTCGGCGCCGTCGCGGCACATCCGCTCCAGGGCCGAGTGCAGGGAGGAGCAGTGGGCCCACAGGCCCGGCCGGGGAGGGGAGCCGCGCGGAGCGGAGCCGGGGCCTTCGGTTCCGGTGTGCCCGGAGCCGAAGCCGGGCCGCGCGGAGGAGGCGTAGGACGTGTGGCACGTGTAGGGCGAGGGGGATGGGGAGGGGTACGGGTTCATGGTGTCGGCCGGCCCGCGCTGGCGCGGACGGCCACCACCTCCTTCGGGAAGCGGTCGCAGTACGGGGTACGCAGTACGGGGTACGCAGTACGGGGTCAGGCGGGCGCGGGGCGCCGCGTGCGGTCGGCGGCTGCGGCGGCGTACGGGCGGCCGGCGAGCACCGACAGGTACGACCGCTCGGTGGCGG
>NZ_JBEZVK010000188.1:0-2553 GCF_040636955.1 Streptomyces sp. NPDC032472 | reverse complement strand
TCGCGGGATCTGCCACCCCGTCGCTGCCGGCTTCCTCCGAGACGGCCGTCCGGGTGGCTGTACGCCTGACTGAGCGTCTCGCAGCCCCGTCCCGGCCCCTCTCGTCGTGACGGAGCCTGAAAGGCGCCCAGCGGGGCGTGTGCGGCCGCGGGTTGTGGGTGGTGGCGGGGTCGGTGAGTGGGGCGGACAGGCCGTAGTGCCGGGCGTGTTGGTGGGAGGGTGGTGGCTGTGACGGAGCGGTGGGCGGGGATGTGGGTGTACGGGTCGGATCCGGATGAGCCGGCGGGGCCGAAGCCGGGCCACGATTACGTCGAGTTGATGGGTGGCCCCCTGGACGGCCTGCTGCTGGACGTGACCGGGTGGGACCCACAAGAGATCGTGGACGGGGCGCTGTTGATGTCCGAGCACGGGGCGTTCGGGCCGACCGGCCGGTCCGACTACGTTCCCGACCCTGCGGACAGCGGGCGGTTCGTGTGGGTCGGGGACGCCCCCTGACGGGCCTGCCGCCGCTGCGTCGGGGCGATGGTGCGGGGCCTGCCGGGGGCTAGGGTCGGGGGCAGCCCGCGCCGATATGGCGTGCGCGGGCGAGGCCCGGTGCCCGGCGTGCCGGGGGCAGTACCACCGGGCCGCCCCAAGCAGACAGGTCTGGCCGGGGGCGAGAGCTCACTCCGCGGCCGTGTCGGTTCCCGTGCCGAGCTGGCGCCGGCCGGGGGAGCGGGGCGGCGCCTCGGCCCGTCGGCGGCCGCCGGTTCTGCCTCGGCCGGCGCCAGCTCGGCCGCCCGGAATTCACCCGTCGGAGGCAGGCTGCCCATCACGCCCGCGCATCGGCCGGGGGTGGGCGGCTGGGCGGGCGAAAGCTGCGTGGTGAGACCGGCGGTACATGCCGGCCCGAAGTTGACGGTGGTGAACACGGCCGGTTCGTGGGGCGGGGCGATGTCCCGTAGCCCTTGGGCCGTTCCATAGCCACGCAACAGTGTGTCGCAGATCACAGAAGTGATTCAGTGTAATAGGGCATTTCGGAAATCACACGGAGTGGTGCCCTGCCCGGCGAAGTTCACAGGCGAATGCGCCGATCAGAGGCGCCGTCAATCCCCGCCCCGCCTCACTCGGCCTTCGATTCAATGGCGAGGAGTCAAGCCGAGCCGCACTCAGACCCCCGAAGGGGCCCCAACAGCCTTGGTTTCTAAGGTAGTTTAGACGCAGAGAGCCACCGCCGGACCTCATCGGCTGGACACCTTCAAGGTCTGGCGGTGGCTCTCTGTCTTCGTCATCCCTCGTTGAAGGAAGTGACTATGTCTGACACTACCGCGCCTGAGTCGGGTTCCGGCGGCAAGTTGGTAGGGCTGCGACGGCGGGCAAAGGTACTGGCTTGGAGGGCTGCCCTTGGCGCGGCCTACGCCTTGGGCACCGCAGCGGTCACGCTGGCCATCCGGTGGGCGGTAGATGCGATCTGACAGTGGGGCCTCGGCCGGTGACGAGCGGTCAGTTCGCGCCCGCACCCGGACCGGTGCCGAGCTGGCGGCGGCCGGGGGAGCGGGGCGCCGCCTCGGGACCCTCGGCGGCCGCTTGCGGCGCCTCGGCTGGCTCGGCGGCGAGACGGGCCCGGCGGCCGGCTGTGGGCTGTTCTGGGGGAGTTGCTGGGCGCGGGCCGGTGCCCAGGGCGCGGCGTTCGGTCATGCGTCCAGTTTCGCCGTTCCGCACGGTTCCGACCACCATGGGAGAGTTATAAGTGACCGACGATGAAAAGGCATCCGTCATCATGGAAGCAATCGAGGCCTATCTCGCCGAGGTCAATCCGGAAGATCTTGATTCGGATGATCTGTCATGGACGATCGTTCGCGCATTGAGTCGTGCAAGTAGGCCCGGCGTGGCGTGAATTCACGAGATCGCGGAATTCCTTCGACTATCACCCATACGGTCAGAGTTCACGCGGCACGTTCACCGGTTCCCCATTCTTTCTCTCTTCCGGTGGGCCACTTGTTCCGGTCGCTCTACACAGTGCCTGCTTGTGATGCACGGGGGAGCGGCCGGGCGGTCGTCGTCAGACGGTAGCAGGGTTGGGGAGGGCGCGTAGGCGGTTTGGTGTGGGGTCGTCAGTTCGACTGCGACTGTGCCGGGTTGGGGTGGGCGGATTTCGCGGTTGGGGGTGTGCCGGGTGTCTTTCCGGGGGTATGCTGTGGCTGTTCGGCGAGGCCTGGCTCCCGCGGTGGGTCTGCCGGGTGGTTCCGTCTGGGCGGGTGGGTCGATGCCCCGTCTTCCTGGTGGTTCTGCCGTTTCGTCAGGTCTACACAGTCGGTCGGAGTGATGCACGGACCCCCCTCCGGCTGCTGCCGGCCACCGCGCGAAGCGCGGTCGGGGATTGGAGCGGAGCGGAAATCCCTGCTCCTTTTCGGAGCGCAGCGGAGAAAAGTAGAGAATTGCGCGGAGCGCAATTCCAATTCCCGCGCGCAGCGCGGGAATTGACACTAATTCACGCGAAGCGTGAGTTCTCGGCGGCGCGAAGCGCCGCGTTTCTCTGCTAGGCGCGCAGCGCCTAGGGACCCGCTCCGCGGG
>NZ_JBEZVK010000187.1:0-2622 GCF_040636955.1 Streptomyces sp. NPDC032472 | reverse complement strand
CACCGGCCAACCGGCCAACCGGCCAACCGGCCAACCGGCCTCACCCCAGACCGCACCACGGGAGCCCCGCCATGCCGCACCCCGCCCAGCCGGCCGCGCCGCGACGCGTCGCGCCTGCGCGGACCGCCCCGTACGTGCTGGTCCGCACCACCGTGGCCGCGCATCCCGCGGAGCCGGCCGAGGCCGCGCGGGTGCGCACGCTGATCGGCCGGCTCGCCGACCTCGCCGCCCGGGAGGCCGCGTTACGACCCGCCCTGTGCGACGACCTCTTCGCCTCCCGGGGCGGCCACCCGGAGGAGTTCCACCGCCAGGTGGTGCTCCCGCTGCGCCGCGCCCTGCACAACGGCCGCACCCCCCGCCCGGCCCTGCTGGCCCGGCTCGACGATTTGCCCGCCCGCATTCCGTGGCTCGGCGACTGGCTCGCCCTGCACGAGAGCCGGGCGGCCGTCCTCGCCGGTCTGGCCGAGGCCACCCCGGCCGCGCTGGCCGCCGAACGCGCCGCGCTCGCGGAACTCTGCCGCTCCCCCGGCTTCGCCCGGGCCGTCGCCCTCACCAGCGCCGACCTGCTGCGCGCCGTGTCCCGGGCCGCCCGGGAGGAGGGCGGGCGCCGCGCGCGCAAGGAAGAGCCCTCGGTGCTCCGGCACGCGCTGAGGGCCAGCACCAAGACCAGCCCCCTGTCCTGGTTCACCGCCGTGGGGTGGTCGGACGGTACGACCACCGCGCCTGCCGAGGCCGCGGAGGCCACGGCCGCCACCGCCGACGGGGCCGTGGACGATCCGGTCGCCGCCCCTGACGGGGCTATGGACGATCCGGCCGCCGCCGGCGCGACCGCCTCCTCTCGGCCTCATCCGGGCGGGCTGCCGACCGACCCGGCAGCACCGGCGGGCACAGTTCCGCCGGTGGGCCAGGCTTCGTGGGTGGGTCAGATGCCGGCGGCGGGCCCAATGCCGGCGAAGGGTCCGGTTCCGCCGGTGAACGCGGATTCGCCGGTCGGCGCGGTGAGCCCGGTTCCGCCCCTGGGCCTGATACCGGCCGCGGGCCCGGTCCCATCGGTGGAACGAGTGGCGACGGCGGCCGCAGTTCCGCCGGTGGGCTCGATGCCGCCGTCCGGCCCCATGCCAGCGGTGGGGCTGCTGCCGCCGACCGCCGCGGTGCCGCCGACGGGCGTATTTCCGCTGGTCGGCCCGATGCCGTCTGCCGGCCCGATGCCAGCGGTGGGCCCCGTCGGGCTGGTGCCGCTGGCCGGCCCGGTTCCGTCGCCAGGCGCGATACCGCCAGCTGGTCCGGTGCCGTCGGCGGCTCCGGTGTCGTCGTCCACCTCGGGGCCGTCTGCGGACACACTCTCGCCGGCCGGTCCGGCTCCGCTGGTCGGTCTAGTGCCGTCGGCGAGCGCGGTGCAACCGGCTGGCACGGTTCCGGCGGGGCCGGTACCGCAGTCCGACGCAGGGTCCTCGGCGGACGCGCTTTCGCCGATGGGCCCGGTGCCGTCGATCTGCCCGTTTCCGCCAGCGGACCCGGTGTCGCAGGCCGGCCCGGTGCTGGTGGGGTCGGTTCCGCCGGCGGATCCGGCTCCGCTGGCCGCCTCGCGGCCGTCGGCGGGCGTGGTTCCTCTGGCCGGTCCGGCTCCGCTCGCCAGGCCGGTTCCGCCGGCGGGTGCAGCGCCGCCGACCGGTCCTGCTCCGCTGGTCGACCCCGTACCGTCGGCGGACGCAGTCTCGCCCGTGGGGCCGGTGCCGTCGGCCGGCCCGATGCCGGCGGTGGGGCCGGGGGCGCCGGCTGCCTCGGGAAGGTCAGCGGGTGCAGTTCAGCCGATCGGTCCTGCTCCGCTGGTCGGCTCCGTGCCGTCGGCGGGCGCGGTCTCGCCGGCCGGTGCGGCTCCGTTGGTCGGCCCGGGGTCGTCGGAGGGTGTGGTGCCGGGGGCTGGGTCGGCGGTGGACGGGTTGCGGGGCGTCGTGCGGGAGAATCGGGCGCTGGTTGCGGCACTCTCCGCCGCGCTGCTCGACGAACCGCGGCGCCGCCGCGCGCTGCCGCACCGGCTGACGAGCAGCGCCCGGCCCACCGCCGACGGCCGGGCCCGGTACGTCCGGGACCGCACGGTGTTCGCGGGCGGCCGGTACCTCGTCACCCACGAGGAGGAGATCGAGCTCGCCGCCCGCCCCGCCCTCGCCTCCCTCACCGGGATCGCTGCCACGCCCGCACCGCTCGACGCGCTGGCCGCCCGGCTCGCCCCGGTCCTCGGCCGGCCGGCGGCGGATCCCGCGGTCGGCCGGTTCGTCGACCGGCTCGCCGACAGCGGACTGCTGGTGCCCGTCGAACCCGTGGCCCCGCAGGACCCCGCCCCCTTGCGCGCCCTGGCCCGGTGGCTGCGCCAGTGGCCCGAGGACACCGGCCTGGCCGACCGGATCGACCTGCTGGCCGCCGACACCGCCCGGTTCGCCCGCGCCCGCGCCGAGGCGCGGCCCGGCCTGCTCGACGGCCTCGCGGAGCGCTGGCGCGTGCTGCTGGCCGATGCCGGCCGGCCGGTCCCGGCCGACGCGGCGCCGCTGAACGTCCTGTCCGAGGACGTGGTCGTGGCCGGGCCGCCGATGGCGGAGCCCGGCGTACGCGGCGACGGCCGTCCGG
>NZ_JBEZVK010000186.1:0-2633 GCF_040636955.1 Streptomyces sp. NPDC032472 | reverse complement strand
GTCGCCGCAACGAGCGGCTGGGAAGGGGCCGCCGGCCGGGGGAAACGCAGCGCCCCTCGGCGTCCGGTTACCCGCGCGCCGGAGCCGGAGCTGGTTGGCTGCGAGGATGAAGTACTTCGTGACGGTCCAGGCGAGCCAGGCCGACTACGACGCGATGACGGGGAAGGCCACACCCGCCTCTCCCTCGTGGAGCCGTCACGAGCTCATGGCGATGGTCGCCTTCATGGACCTGCTGAACTCGGAACTCGCCGCGTCCGGGGAGCTCTTGGACGCGCAGGGGTTCACCGAGCCGGCCGAGGCCCGGTTCGTCACCGGCGCGCCCGGGCGCGAAGCGGTGGTCACGGACCATCCGTACGCCGACAGTGACGTACTGACCGCCGGCTACTGGCTGCTGGAGTGCACCGGCCTCGACCGGGTCACCGAGATCGCGGCCCGCATCACGCACTGCCCGGTGCCGGCGGGGTCGCCCGAGTACCCGGTGGTGATCCGTCCGGTCGGCGAGGGGCCGCCGGTCTGAGCAACGGGGTCGGCCGGCCGGTTCCTTCGGGACCTCCCGTTGTCAGTGGCGGGTACGAAGATGTGACCGTACCGCTGAACAGGCAACATCCGAGGGGATCTCCATGTCCGCACCCGCTCCCGCCGCCCTCCCCTTCGCCACCGGATGGTGCGCCACCGATCTGGGCTCCTACCGGCCGTGCGAATACACCTACGAGGTCTATCCCCTGGAGAGCCTGCCCCCGCTCGACTCCGGCCGCCTCGACGGCAGCTTCGCCTGGCTGGCCGGCCCGGCTGCACCGGACGGACCGCAGTCGGAGCACGTGGAACAGCTCGCGGGCACGGAGGCGGCCCTGTCGGCCGTCGGCCTGCAGCTGCCCGCCGACTTCCGCGCCTTCTACGGCAGCGGCGGCCTCTGCCGCGCCTTCGACGAAGTGTCGGTGACGGCCTGCTGGAGCGATCTGTCCGGCCCCCTGGCAAGTCCGGCCGAGGACGGCGCCCGCCTCGTACGGTTCCTTCGGGACCAGCAGGACTGCGTCATCTGGTACCTCTACCTGCGCCCCGACCGGGAGGCGTTCGTGGTCGCCTCCCACCTGGACCTCGAACTCGCCGAAGAGGAGCTGGACGAGGAGCAGCGGGCCGAGTTCCGCACCGCAGCAGCGGGTTCGCTGCTGCGGTGCGCCACGAGCTTCGAGGAATTCGCCTACCGCTTCGTGGTCGAGAACGAGCTGTGGATGCACCTGAACACCACCACCCCCGATGCGCTCGCCCCTCATCTGCAGGAGTACCTCGACCACTACGCCACCGCGGCCGGCTGACCTCATCCCTCCGCGACGGCTTCGAGGGGGCTCAGTGCGGCTGCTCGGCGGGCGGGAACGGTGGCCGCGAGTGCGCCGGTCGCCAGGGACAGCAGGCAGATCAGGAGCAGCGTCCCCCAGGGCATGGCCAGGGCGTACTGCTCGATCGCGCCGTTGGCGAGGGAACCGACCGCCCAGGCGCCGAACAGGCCGCCGGTCAGGCCGAGGAGGGTGCCGAACGCGGCGACCGTCACCGCCTCCAGGCGGATCATCCGCCGGATTCCGGCGCGGTCCATGCCGAGGGCGCGCAGGGCGCCGATCTCGCGGGTCCGTTCGGCGACGGACATGGCCAGGGTGTTCACGATGCCGAGCCCGCCGATCACTGCGCCGATGGCGAGCATTCCGTACATGACGCCCAGCAGGTCCGCCATGGTGCCGGCGGCCTCGTGGACGATCTGCTGCCGGTCCTGCACCTTCAGCAGCGGGTTGTTGCCCACGGCGGCCCGCAGCCGCTCCTCGACGGCCCCGGAGACCGCGCCGGGGTCGGTGCGGACGAGGACACGCTGGACGGAGCCGGGCAGGAGGCTGTGCCGCGCCACCTCGGTGCGCGCGCCGAGCGCGTCGTGGGCGACGGGGGTGTCCTGGTAGACGCCCACGACGGTGTACTTCTCGAACTGCCGGCTCTGGCCCATGCCGGCGTTGATCTGACCGCCCGTGGTCACGCCGGCGGCCTTGGCGGTGGTGCTGGAGAGGGCGATCCGGCCCGGTCCGAGGTCCTTGGCGGAGCCGCTGACGAAGTGGAGCTTCATGACGGAGCCGACGGTCTCGGGGTCGACGCCGGAGATCTCGCGGACCCCGCCGCCGGTGAACAGGGTGGAGTCCGTGACGGCGCTCGCGGTGCGCACCCCGGCGGTGCCGGCCACCCTCCGTACGGCTTCGGGGTCGATGGCGGTCATGGTGGAGCGGGTGGTGATCACGTGGTCGGCGCCGAGTCCGGCGGCGGCCTGGCGGTCGAGGGCCTGCCCGGTGGAGTGTCCGATGACGGCGAGGCCGGAGACCAGTGCGGTGCTGATCAGCAGGGTGGCGGCGGTGGCCGCGGTGCGCCGCGGGTCGCGCAGGGCGTTCTCGCGGGCGAGGCGTCCGGTGATCCCGCTGCGGCCGGTCAGCCGTCCGGTCAGCCGGATCACCGGGACGGCGAGGAGCGGGGCGAGGACGATCAGGGCGACGGTGAGGAGGAGGCAGCCGACCATCGCGTTCTGCAGGTTCTCCTCGGAGGCGTCCTCGGCGCCCGTGAGCGAGATCAGCCGGCCCGCGCCGAGGGCGAGGAGGGCCAGGCCCGTC
>NZ_JBEZVK010000185.1:0-2767 GCF_040636955.1 Streptomyces sp. NPDC032472 | reverse complement strand
GCTGCAGTCCGGCAGCGCCGAGTACGACGTGGTCAACCTCGACGTGACCTGGGTGCCGGAGTTCGCCGCCGCGGGCCTAGTCCAGCCGCTCCCCGACGCGCTGGTCGACGCCGACGTAGTCAAGTCCGTCGCCGCCACCGCCCGTTGGAAGGACAAGGTGTACGCCGTCCCCTTCAACAGCGACGTCGGGCTGCTCTTCTACCGCCCCGACTACCTGAAGAGGGCGGGCATCACGGCCCCGGACCTCGGCAAGGGCACCCGCTGGCCCGTGGTCCAACAGATGATCCGCGCCCTCGACGGGGCGGGGAAGAAGCTGCCCGACACCTATCAGAAGGGCTGGACGGCGCAGCTCGACGCGTCCTACGAAGGCCTCACCGTGAACGGCGTGGAGGCCTTCGCCTCCGCTGCCGACGACTTCGCCCTCACCGACAAGGACGGCCGCTACGCCGGTTCCTTGGACGGCCTGAAGGCGGGGCTGGACGAACTGCGCGACCGCACCCAGGCCGCCTACACCCTGCCGGAGGCCGTCCACTCCGACGAGGCGGACACCCTCACCGACTTCGCGGCCGGCCGCACCGCCTTCCTGCGCCACTGGCCGTACGCCTACCGCACCCTCCACCAGTCCCTGTCCGAAGAGCAGCTCGGCGTGGCCCCGCTGCCCGGCCGAGCTGTGCTGGGCGGCCAGAACCTGGCCGTGGCCCGCGGGTCGCTGCGGAGCACCGCAGCCCGGGAGCTCATCGAGTTCCTGACCGGCAGGGACAGCGAACGCTGCCTGCTCGACGCGGGATTCGCGGCCACCCGGCTCTCCGCGTACGAGGACGACAAGCTGACCTGCACGGCGGCGAAGCCGGTGGGCCAGGCCACCGCGGCCCCGACGAGCGAGCGCACCGACCGGATGCCACGGGACGCCCACGGCCGGCCGGACTACGCGCGCGGCACCCTGCTGCCCGCACTGGAGAACGCCGTGCAGCGGCCGCGCACCCCCCTCTACGGCGCTTTCACCCGGACCTTCGCGGCCGAACTGGCCCGGCTCCAGAGCGACGACCCGCCGTCCGATGTGGCCAAGGAGCTCGACACAAGGCTGCGCAGGGCGCTGCCCCGAGGCTGACCACCCGACGGCCCGAGGAGTGTGCGGTGCGGTGTGGGGGTGCGGCACCGCACCGCACCCCCACAGGGGCCGTCAGTTGACGTTCACGGCCTTCCACGCGGCCGCCACCTGCTGGTACTCCGTGCCCGTCGACCCGTACAGGTCGGCCGTCGCCTTCAGGGTCGCCACGCGGGCCCCCGCGTAGTCGGTGGTCGACGTCATGTAGGTCGAGAGCGCCTTGTACCAGATCTTGTACGCCTTGGTGCGGCCGATACCGGTGACGGTCGAACCGTCGTAGGTGGGCGAGTCGTACGAGACCCCGTTGACCGTCTTCGCGCCGCTCCCCTCGGAGAGCAGGTAGAAGAAGTGGTTGGCGACGCCCGACGAGTTGTGGACGTCGAGCCGGCCCACGGACTTGGACCAGTAGTCGGCGGAGGCGCCGTCCTTGCTGGGCTTGTCCATGTAGCGCAGCGGGGTGCCGTTGCCGCGGATGTCGATCTTCTCGCCGATGAGGTAGTCGCCGGGGTCGGCGGCGTTGTTGGCGAAGAACTCCACGGAGGTGCCGAGGATGTCGCTGGTGGCCTCGTTGAGACCGCCGGACTCGCGGCTGTAGTTCAGCTTGGCCGTCGCGGCGGTCAGGCCGTGGCTCATCTCGTGGCCGGCGACGTCCAGGGAGGTCAGCGGCTTCTGGTTGTTCTGGCCGTCTCCGTAGGTCATGCAGAAGCAGCTGTCGGACCAGAAGGCGTTGACGTACGCGTTGCCGTAGTGGACGCGGGAGTAGGCGGCCTTGCCGTCCCCGGCGATGCCGTTGCGGCCGAGTTCGGTCTTGTAGAAGTCCCAGGTGACCGCTGCGCCGTAGTGGGCGTCGACGGCCGCGGTCTGGCGGTCCGACGGGGTGCCGTCGCCCCACTTGTCGTCGGCGTCGGTGAAGAGGGTGCCCGTGCCGGTGGACGTGGCGCCGTTCAGGTCGTACGTCTTGTGGCCGCCGCGAGCCGTGTCGGTGAGGCTGTACGCCGATCCGCTGGGGGCGGTGCCGAGGGTGACGGCGCCGGAGTACTCGCTGGTGCCGGTGCCGGTGTCGATGGCCTCGTAGGAGTAGAGCTCGGCGCCGGTGGCGGCGTCGGTGATGACGTGCCGCTCGCTGGGGGTTCCGTCGGCCTGGGTGCCGGTGACGACGGTCTCGTAGGCGAAGACCGGGGTGCCGGTGGCAGCCCACACCACCTGGCGGGCACCGGGGGGCGCCGTCCGCAGGGCGGAGCGGGCGCCGGCCGGGGCTATTCGGGCCTCGACCGCCTTGGTGGTCTTGCGGCTGCCGTCCTTCTTCTGGTGGACGATCAGGTCGCCGCCGAGGACGGGCAGGCCCGCGTAAGTGCGTTCGTAGCGGGTGTGCACCGTGCCGTCCGCGTCCTTCACGACGTCACGGGCCACGAGGCGCTCCTCGTCGGCCAGCCCGATGGCGCGCGCGGTGTCGGCCGACGCGTTCTGCGCCGCGCTGATGGCCTGGGCGCGTGCCCCGGCCGACAGCGTGACGGCGGTGGCTCCCGCCTCCCGCTCGGCCGACGCGCTGGCGGAGCCGCTCTGGAAGGCGATGGCAACCATCGCCGCGGAAGCGACGATCGCGGCGGCACGCAGCGCGCGGGGGGCGTGGGGGGCGTGGGGTGGGTGGGGGGGGGGGGGGGG
>NZ_JBEZVK010000184.1:0-2790 GCF_040636955.1 Streptomyces sp. NPDC032472 | reverse complement strand
ACACCGGGACCTCCGGCGGCCCGCCGGCCCCCGCGGCCCCGTGCCGGGAGTCGGCGGCCCGCACCTCGCCGTGCCGGCCGGGCCGGGGGCCGGGGGCGGCGGTGAGGCCGGCGGCGAGCCGACCCAGCTCCGCGGCGAGTCCGGCCGCGCCGGCGCCGGGCGACCCGAACCCTGCTGCGTCCGCTTGCGGTCCGCCGTCGGCCGCGGTACGGCGGAACCTGATCCGCAGGTGGGGTCCGCCCTCGCCGTGGCGGATGAAGAACCAGGCGCCGGCCCCCGGCCCGTACCGGGCGTCCATCAGCGGCGCGAGCGCGCCGGTGACGAAGGCGTCGGTGTCCACGCCGCCGGTGTGCAGCGCCAGGTGCAGGCTCTGCCAGCCGCCCGCCGGGGCCTCGGGCGGGGTCGCGAGCGGGGTCGACGGGACCGGGGACGGGGACGGGTTCGCAAGATCGGTCATCGGGTCCTCACGGGAACGGGTGCGGATACAGGGCGAGTTCGTCGTGGCGGAGCGGGCGGGCGGTCCGCCCCAGCCGGTGGGGCACCTCCAGCAGCCGCGGCAACCCGAGCGTGCGGCGGTTGACGTGCCCGAACGTCATCGGGAGGGTGCCGGGCACGACCACCTTGGCGCAGTGCAGGCCCAGCCGGTCCCGGATGCCGGGCTCGTCCTGCGTCACCACGACCACCTCCAGCCCCTCCGCGGCCAGCCGCCCGACCGTCTCCGACAGCAGCCGGGTGAGGTCGGCCACGGGGGCGGGCGCGCCCGGCCACCGCTCCTGCCAGGCGGTCCGCGGCCTGTCGGCGAACAGGAACTCCAGCCGCGGCTGCGCCTGCGGCAACGCGTTCAGGCCCACGTGGTCGTCGAGGTCGACCACCAGCTCCGGGCGCTCCAGCATGGGGCGCAGCCGCTCCGGATCGCGGGCGCCGCCCGGTCCGGCGGGCCGGTGCGCGGCGTCCTGGACGTTGGTGACGACCTCCGCCACCGCCGAGCGGATCGCGGCCCGCGGATCGTGGTGGGCCCCGGCGGCCAGGAAGGCGCGCGGGGCGTCGGGGTGGCTCCCCCCGTAACGGCACAGGGCCACCACCGCCGGAATGCCGAGGTCATTGGTGGCGTCCAGCAGGGTCAGCCGGTACCCCAGCAGCTCGGCGCGCGCGGCCAGCGCGGCCACCAGCGGGTCGTCGGCGGGCACCGCGACACCGGGCAGCGGCGTGCGCGCGTACCAGGCCATCAGGAAGGCGTCCCGCTCCGCCACCTCGAACAGCCCGTACAGGGCGGCCTCCTCGGGGCTGTTGCCGAGCCCGCAGCCGTTGGACGACTCGTACACCACCCGGGTCCGGCGGCGGTCCGGGCCCTGCTCCGGCACGTCCCAGTACGCCACGTGCTCGGGTACGGCGCGGGCCCGGCCCGCCGTGAGCGACCAGCCGTACACCCAGTCCAGCTCCAGGTCGGGGTGGTACGGGACGGTACGGGACGCGGGGTGCCCGTGGTGGGCCGGATCGGGCAGGCCCAGCCGGGCCGGGTCCACGGCTGCCTCCGGGCCCAACTGCGCGAAGGACGCGCGCAGAACGGTCCGGCGGCCCATCGGCCGCATCCCGGCCAGCCGCTCCACGGCCTCGAACAGCGCCACGCGCTCACTGGACGCGAAGTCCGCGGAGCGCCCGTACCCGCCGTCGTCGAGCAGGCGGCCGTCCGTCACCCAGGCGGTGGTGAGGGCGAAGGCGGAGTCCTCGGTCCGGAAGAGCCGGCGCACCGGGCCGAAGCGCTCGTCGAGCAGCTCGCCCCGCATCCGCTCCGCGGCGGTACGGGCGTTGGGGCCGCGCAACACGGAGGGCTCGGGCAGCGGCCGTGGCACGGCCGCCACCCGGGCCGCGTCGGCGCAGTCCGCCGGCAGCGGCCGACACACCGGACACCCGCCGACGGGGCGGACCCGGTGGGTGGACCAGGTGGCCCGGTTCCCTTGCACGAGGTACACGACGGCGCCCGCTTCACCGGCTGCCCCCGCACCCGCTTCGACGGCCCCACCGCCGGGCCCCGGCCGCACCGGGTCCGGCACATCCGGCTCCGCGGGCCCGGGGTGACCTGGTCGCGGTGGATGGTGGGGACGGCTGGCCGGCACTTCCGGCCTTGCCGCCGTTTGAGGCGCGGGTCCGGGCAGGGCCCGGTGCCCGGCGGAGCCGGGGTCCCCTGGCTCCGCTCCGGCGGCGCCACCTGCTTCGGGGGCAGCGCCCGGTTCGGCCTCCAGCAGCTCGGCCGCGAGCAGCAGGGCCGCGTCCGCCAGGGCCGGGGTACCGATACCCCCGAGCACGAGCCGGGGACTCTGCCACGGCACCCGGCCGCCCGCGGTGGCCAACCGCTGGTACTCAGTGCACACCAGGCAGGCCCCCGCC
The DNA here is from genome assembly GCF_040636955.1 of Streptomyces sp. NPDC032472. Taxonomy (NCBI): domain Bacteria; kingdom Bacillati; phylum Actinomycetota; class Actinomycetes; order Kitasatosporales; family Streptomycetaceae; genus Streptomyces; species Streptomyces sp. NPDC032472. Next base: position 405 of record NZ_JBEZVK010000184.1, on the reverse strand, counting down.
CCGGGTCCCAGCACGGGCCCCACCACGGTCAAGGCCCCGTCCTCCCGGACCGGCACGAGCCGCACCGGATGGGCCAGCGCATGCCGGCTGAGCCGCTCCGCCGCCTCCAGGGTCCAAGAGCCGAGGTGGACCACGGCAACGCCCTCCCTGAGGGCCAGCGCCGCCGCCGGATCCAGCACGGGCAGACCGCTGACGCCACCCGGATGCCCCAGCCCCGCGCCGGTCGCAGCCCCGGCCGTGGTCGTGGTGTTCATCACCGCTCCGCTCGTTGTCGTCGCCCTCATCGCGGGTTTCCCGCCCCGGCCAGGACGGTGAAGCCACAGGCGCGCAGCGCCGCCCCGACCCGCCCGGCGGAGTCGGCGGCCGCACCCGCCGCGGGGGGCGGGCCTTCCGGTCGCCACGGCT
>NZ_JBEZVK010000183.1:0-2869 GCF_040636955.1 Streptomyces sp. NPDC032472 | reverse complement strand
CCGTGACCACGGGGCGGGCGGCGGCCAGGGCCTCGGCCGCGGGTCCGGGCCGGGGCGTGGAGGCGGCCAGCCAGGCGGGGGGTTCGGCAGCATCGGCCGGATGTTCCGTGAGCAGGCCGTGCGTACGCAGTTGCGCGGTCAGCGCGTCCAGGGCGGCCCCGACCCGCGGGTCGGCCGGATCGAGGAGGCGGCCGGGCGCTGCCCCGCCGTCCCCCGGCCCGTGGCCCAGCCGCTCGGACAGCAGTTCCCACAGGGCCGGCAGGGCCCGGCTGCCCTCCAGCGTCACGCTCCCGTCCCGGCCGCGCAGGTGCAGCCCGGCCCGCAGTGGGGTGACCGCCACCCCGGGCCGCAGCCGCAGCCGCAGGCGCGCGGGCTCGGCGGCGGCGGTCACGGCGTCCCCTCCACGGCGGCGATGACCCCGTCGAGGTGCGTCTGCCACCGGTGCCCCGTGAGCCCCGGCACGCTCCGTACCACCAAGTGGGCGGCCAGGTAGCGCTCCACGGGCCGGACGTCGCAGATCGCGAAGAGCCGGTAGAGCCCGTTCGTACAGGCCCGGTGGACCACGTACTCGGGGCGGTCGAACATCGCACCCCGCGGGTCCGAGCGGTGCAGCCGCCGGTGGAAGTCGCTGTACCCGGTCCGCAGGTCCCGGTCCCAGCGCGCGGCAGTGGCCGGGTCGCCCATCGCCGCGGCCCGGTCCCGGTACTCGCCGGAGTCGCCGCCGAGGTCCGCGCCCGCGGTGAACCGTTCCTCCGCGATCCGCCACGCCTCGGCGGACCAGTCGGCCCAGGCCCGTTCCCAGCCACTCGGGCCCCCGGCCGCACCCCCGCCCGCGATCCGGCCGACCAGCCGGGAGATCGCCTCGCCCGCGGCCTCCCAGCGCCGCTCGAAGGCCGCCCGCAGCCGGCCGTCGGGATCGTCGTGGAGGAGGAAGTCCTCCAGATGGGAGACGTACGAGTAGTGGCCGCCGACCAGGCCTCCGGGGTGCGCGGCCGCATGGGCGGCAAGGGCCGCCGCCACGAGCTCGACCCGGGCCGCGGAGGCGTCCTGGCGCCCGCCGAGGAAGGCGGTGCCCGCTTCGAGCGCGGGCAGGCCCAGGGCCAGCAGGTCCTCGCGCAGCCGCACCCCGTCCGGGCCGATCAGCGCCTCCAGGGAGCTCCGGTCCACCGGCTCCACCCGCACCGTGTTGTCCGGTACGAGCGGACCGTACGGCGGAGGGATCAGCTCCGCCCGCCCCGCCGACGCCGCCTGGGCCAGCAGCTCCCGCTCGTCGACCGCAGCCCTCGACGGGTGTACGGCCACATGGGCGCGCAGCTCGGCAGCGGTCCGCTCGGCAGCGGCGGCCACCGTCCCCGGCGCGCCGCGCAGCCGTAGCCTCAGGTGGGGCCCGTACAGCCAGTGGCGTTCGACGTGGACGGTCAGCCCGTCCGCCGCCGTCCGCCGGGCGAGCGGCAGCACGGCCTCGCGCAGCAGGGGCGCCTTGACCGGTTCGTAGTGCCGTACGACGACGTCGAGGGCGGCGGGGTCCGGGCCGGTGACCGGGGCGGTGACCGGGGCGTTCATCGGGTGCCTCCTCTCCGGCTGACGGGCGGGGCGGGACGCGCCGGGCGGTAGGTCTCGGCGACCAGTTCCACGGCGCGGGCGGGATGCCCCCGGCCCCCGAACACGGGCAGGGCCTCCTCCAGCACCACGCCGCGCGGATGGCGGGCCAGCCAGCCGGCGAGGCACCGCAGATGCAGGGCGCTGCCCAGGTCCAGGGCCTGCGGCTTCGGCGCGCGCAGGCTGCGTACGAAGTCCTCCACGGCCCGGCCGGCCGGCGGCTCGGGAACCGGGTGGAGGAACAGCTGCTCGGGCAGGCCCAGCAGCGCCCGCCAGCGGGCCGCCGCAGCGGCGGGGACCTCGCCGGGGTCGGCCGCGAGCTCGGCCCGCAGCGCGGCGAGCACCGCCTCGGGCAGGTGCCAGCGCCGCCGGGCGAGCACCAGGTGCCGGTGGCGCAGCCGCGGGGTGGTGACCACCTCGCCGCCGGGCGCGGCCAGCGTGCGGCGGGGCAGCAGCGGCCGGAAGTCGACCACCCCGCCGGGGTGGTCGCAGAGGAACGGCGCGAGGCGTTGCGGGAGCATGACCGGGGCGAGGAAGCCGAGGTAGAGCACGTCGAGGGGCTCGCCGGTGGCCCGAAGCCGCAGCCGGAGCTGGTCGGAGGCAGGCTCGTGGACCAGCTCCACATCGGCCTCGGCGAGGGCGGACCAGTAGCGGTCGGGCCCGAGCTCCTCGTCGGTCAGGAGCGGGTGGAGGTTGGCGTTGAAGCCGCCCACCGGCCGGATCTGCGCGGCGCGGGCGCCGTCGCCGAGGCCGCGGCGGATCTCGCGGGCCACCGCGGCGGCGGCGCCCGGGGGCAGGTCGTCGAGGAAGCGGCTGGTGAAGCGGCCCCAGCCGCCGTAGACGTGGTTGACGCAGAGCAGGCTGTCGCCGTCGCCGCCCACCCGGCGGCCCGGGATGACGCGCTGGACGAACCAGGAGTAGCTGAGCGGGCGGGCGGCGGTCCAGCCGGGCAGCCGTGCGGTGAGTCCGCACACGGCGTCGACGGGCAACACCACCTCCTCCGCCGGCCCGGCGGCCCGTACCTGCTGGACGAACTCCTCCCGCAGGTACGCAAGTTGGCTGAGCGCCCCCGACAGCCCGGGATCACCGCAGGCGCGGCTGGCGAGGCGTGCGGCCTCTTCCCACGCGGCGGCGGTGTCGGCGCCGAACTCCCAAGGGGCGGGGCAGATCCCGCCGGGCCCGTAACGGGCGACGAAGCGCTCCAGCGCGGCCCGCCGCATCCAGTGCCCCAGGTCGAACAGCTCGGCCAGACCCGCCACTTCGCCGAGGG
>NZ_JBEZVK010000182.1:0-2895 GCF_040636955.1 Streptomyces sp. NPDC032472 | reverse complement strand
CCACCTCCACCGCGAACAACGCCGGCTGGGTGAACCCCGTCTCGTCCAACCCCACACCCGAAGCGATCACCTCACCCAACGGCCGCGGCAACAACGGATCCAACCCCGCACACACCGCACCAAACGCCTCCGCAAACACCGGAAACGCAGCAGCCAACTCCGCACCCATCCCCACCCGCTGCGCACCCTGACCCGTGAACAGGAACGCCAACCGGCCCTGACGCCCCTGCACACGCGACACCGCGGCGTCGCTGCCGTCCGCCAGTGCGCCGAGCGCGGCCAGCAGTTCCGCCCGGTCGCCGCCGACGACGGCCGCGCGGTGGTCGAGCGCAGCGCGCGTCGTGGCGAGGGAGAAGCCGACGTCCACCGGATCGGCCTCCTCGGCCTGCCCGGCAAGGAACTCCCGCAGGCGTCCCGCCTGGGCCCGCAGCGCCGTCTCGTCCCGACCCGACACCACCCACGGCACCACCGGCAGGGCCCTGGGGGCTGCCGGCACCTCGGCGGGGTCCGCTGCCGCCGACTCCTGCTCCGTCGGCTCCTCGATCACCACGTGGGCGTTGGTGCCGCCGAATCCGAAGGAGGACACGCCGGCCCGCCGCGGGCGGTCCTCCCGCGGCCACTCCCGTGCCTGCGTCAGCAGCCGTACGCCACCGGCGTCCCAGTCGATGTGCGGCGACGGCTCCTCGGCATGCAGGGTCCGCGGCATCACACCGCGCCGCATCGCCTCGACCATCTTGATGACACCGCCGACACCGGCGGCGGCCTGCGCATGCCCGATGTTCGACTTCAGCGAACCCAGCCACAGCGGCCGGTCCTCGGCCCGCTCCCGGCCATACGTGGCCAGCAGCGCGTGCGCCTCGATCGGGTCGCCCAGCGTCGTACCCGTGCCGTGCGCCTCGACCAGGTCCACGTCGCCGGGCTTCAGGCCACCGTTCGCCAGGGCCTGCCGGATCACCCGCTCCTGCGAAGGACCGTTCGGGGCCGTCAGGCCGTTCGAGGCGCCGTCCTGGTTCACGGCCGAGCCCCGCAGCACCGCCAGCACCCGGTGCCCGTTCCTCCGGGCATCCGACAGCCGCTCCACCAGCAGCAGACCCACGCCCTCCGACCAGCCCGTGCCGTCCGCCTGCGCCGAGAAGGACTTGCACCGCCCGTCCACCGACAGACCGCGCAGCCGGGAGAACTCGGTGAACGCCACCGGGGTGGACATCACCGTCACACCGCCGGCCAGGGCGAGGTCACATTCGCCCTGCCGCAGCGCGTTCGCCGCCAGGTGCAGGGCCACCAACGACGAGGAGCACGCCGTGTCGACGGTCACCGCCGGGCCCTCCAGCCCGTACGTGTACGCCAGGCGGCCGGCCGCGATGCTGCCCGCGCTGCCGCTGAACAGGTACCCCTCGAAGCCGTCCGGGGGAAGCCGGTCGCGCAGGCCGTAGTCCCCGTACATGACGCCGGTGAACACGCCGGTGGAGCTCCCGCGCAGCGCCTCCGGGTCGATGCCGGCCCGTTCGAAGGCCTCCCAGGCGGTCTGCAGCAGCAGGCGCTGCTGCGGGTCGGTCGCGACCGCCTCGCGCGGCGACATCCCGAAGAACTCGGGGTCGAACTCGTCGGCGTCGTAGAGGAATCCGCCACGCCGCGTGTACGAGGTACCGGTGCGCTCCGGATCCGGGTCGTACAGGGACTCCAGCTCCCAGCCCCGGTTCTCCGGGAAGTCACCCACCGCGTCCACGCCGTCCGCGACGAGCCGCCACAGGTCCTCCGGCGAGGCCACACCACCCGGGTAACGGCACGCCATGCCCACGATCGCGATCGGCTCGTGCTGTTTCTCCTCGACCTCCTGCAGGCGCCGGCGCGCGTCGCGCGCGTCCGCGATGGCGCGCTTGAGGTATTCGCGAAGCTTGTCCTCGTCAGCCACGTGCTCTCAGCTCTCCGGAAGGGGGTTGATGGGGGTCGAGGGGTGGGACTAGGGGGGTCAGTCGAGCTCGTCGACGAAGGCGAACAGTTCCTCGTCGGTCGCGGACTCCAGGTCCTCGTCGGAGTCGGCCGCCCGGTCCTCGTCGCGGCCGCCCGCATGGGCGAGGTCCAGCAGTTCCTGGAGGCGCAGCGTGATCCGTTCGTCGGACCGCTGTCCCTCGTCGGGGTCCGCGGCCGCCGCGGCCCGCAGAGCGGCCTCCAGCCGGTCCATGTCCGCGAGGACGGCCGCGACGCCGGCTTCGGCCGGGGTCCCGGTCGGCGCCAGCTCCGTACCAAGATGGGCGGCCAGCGCGGCGGGGGTGGGGTGGTCGAAGGCGAGCGTGGTGGGCAGCCGCAGGCCGGTGGCCCTGCCCAGCTGGTTGCGCAGCTCGACGGCGGTCAGGGAGTCGAAGCCGAGCTCCAGGAAGGACCGCTGGTCGTCGAGGTCGCCGGGGTCCGCGTACCCCAGTACGGCGGCCACCTGGGCGCGTACCAGGTCTGCCAGCGCCCGTTCCCGTTCTGCGGGCGACAGGGCGGCCAGGCGGTCGGCGAGCGACGCCTCGACGGGGGCGGCGGCCTGCGCGGCACGACGGCGCCGGCGCGGCGGTACGAGGCCGCGCAGCATCGGGGCCGGTTCGTCCTGGGCGCGCAGGGCCGCGAGGTCCAGGCGGGTGACCGCCGGCACGGCCTCGCCCCTGCCGAGGCCCTCGTCGAAGAGGCGCATCGCGTCGTCCGTGGCCAGGGGCCGCAGCCCGAGCCGGGACAGCCGCCGCAGATCCGCCTCGCCAAGATGGCCGGTCAGCTCGCCGGACTCCTCCCACAGGCCCCAGGCCAGCGACACCGCCGGAAGCCCCAGGGCACGCCGGTACGAAGCCAGCGCGTCCAGGAAGGCATTGCCCGCCGCGTAGTTGGCCTGGCCGGCCGTACCCAGCACACCGGCCAGGG
>NZ_JBEZVK010000181.1:0-2971 GCF_040636955.1 Streptomyces sp. NPDC032472 | reverse complement strand
CTCCGCATGGACACCTGGTCACGGGGAAGGGTGACGCTCGTCGGCGACGCGGGCTACTGCCCCGGGCCGGCCGTCGGCGGCAGCACCAGCCTGGCGGTCGTCGGCGCGTACGTCCTCGCCGGGCAGCTGGCGCGGGCGGGTGGTGACCATGAGCGCGCCTTCCCCGCGTACGAGCGGGCCATGGCCGAGCAGGTGCACGGCAGTCGGGCGGCCGCGCTGAGCGCGGCGAAGACCCTCGTCCCGACCTCCCGCCTCGGGGTGTGGGGACTGGCCCAGGGCGCCCGTCTGATCTCCGCCCTGCCGGCGGGCCCCGGCCGTGCTCTCGTCCGCCTCACCACCAAGAGCGCTCGCCTGCACGACTCCGTCACCGTCGAGGACTACATGCCGTAGGAGCCGCCGAGCTCGTCGACGGCACGCGGCGGCGTTCAGCGCGGGACGACCCAGTCCGGCGCTCAGGTGCCGGGCGCGTCGTGGCCGGCCGCCGTGGTGGCGAGGTGGGCGCGGAGGGTGGCCAGCGCGGGGTGGGGGTTGTGGCGGTGCCACAGGAGCGAGTGCGGGTAGACGGGCGTCGGGTCGGTCACCGGGATCCGGCGCAGGCCGTGGCCGGCGGGCCAGACCAGGCGGGTGTGCTCGCCCATGAACGTGGCCAGGGCCGGGGTGTCGGCGATGGTGTCGAGGAGGGCGTCGGAGCCGAAGTTGGGGCCGGTCGCCTCGATGGTGAGGCCGAACCCGGCGACGAGGTCGTCGTAGTAGGCGGTCCACTCGGTGCCCGGGACGACGCCGGGCATCCAGATGCGGTGCCCGACGAGCTGGGCGAGGGTCACCGAGCGGGCGCCGGCCAGCACGTGGCCGGGGCCGGTGAGCAGCTGGAGCGGCTCGTCGAGCACCCGGACGGACTCGATGTCAGGGGGGAGGGTCCGGCCGGGCGCTGCGACGGCGCGGAAGGACGCGTCGATCGCACCGGACCGGATGGCGGCGACGGCCTTCTCGATGTCGAACAGCATCAGCACGTCGAGGTCGATCTCGGGGTGCGCGCGGTGGAAGCCGCGCATCAGGGCCGACGCCGCACCGCGCGAGGCGATGATGTCCACGCGCAGGGGACGGCGGCCGGTGTGTACGGACGCGACGGCCCGGTCGGCGACGCGCAGCAGCTCCCGGGCGTGGGGCAGGAACGCCTGCCCGTCGATGGTCAGCTCGGCGCCGCGCGGCGTACGGGTGAACAGCCGCACGCCGAGGGTGCGCTCCAGGGTGGCGATGCGCTTGGAGACGGCCTGCTGGGTGACGGCCAGCTCGGCGGCGGCCTCCTGGAACTGCCCCGCGTCGGCGGCTGCGACGAAGGTCCGGACGGTCTCGAGATCCATGCGGACAGCCTAGGGGTACAACTGTTGGTTGTGGCCGAGTGGCCTTGCGGTTGTTTGATCCCGGGCCGCTGTGCTCGCTTTGATGCTTCCGATCGCGGACCGGTTGTGCGAGTGGGTGAACGAGGGGCGGCGGGGGCATGGGGAGCGGGCACCGGTTGGGGCGGCGGTTCGGGTGGCTCTGGGGAGCGTACGGAACCAGCGCACTCGGCACATGGCTGGCCTTCGGCGCGTTTCCGTTGATCGCGATCCGGGTGCTGGACGCCGGGCCGGTGGGTGTCGCCGCCCTCTCCGCCGTGGGGGCGGCCGCGGGCGCGGCCGCGGCGGTGCCGCTCGGCCCGTGGGTGGAGTTCCGCCGCAAGCGGCCGGTGCTGATCGCGATGGACCTGGTGCGGTGCGCGGCGCTGCTGACGGTCCCCGCCGCGTACGCGCTCGGCGTGCTCACCTTCGTCCAGCTCCTGCTGGTCTCGGTCGTCGTCGCGGCGGCCGACATCACCTTCCGTGCCGCCTCCGGCGCGTACCTGAAGACGCTGCTGCCGGCGGATGACCTGCTCGTCGCCCACGCCCGGTTCGAGTCCACGGCCTGGACCACCACCATCATCGGGCCGCCGCTGGGCGGTGCGGCGATCGGACTCCTCGGTCCGGTGGCCACGGTGCTGGCCGACGCCCTCAGCTACCTGCTCTCGGCGCTCGGCATCCGCGCCATGGGCGGCCACGAGCCGCCGCCCGGGCGCCGGGAGGGCCCGCGCATACGGGCCGGGCAGCTGCTCGACGGGTGGCGGCACATCCTCGCCGACGCGACCCTGCGTCCGCTGTTCGTCAACACCGCCTCGTTCAACGGCCTGGTGATGGCCGCATCGCCGCTGCTGGCCGTCCTGATGCTCGGGCGGCTCGGGTTCGCGCCGTGGCAGTACGGCCTCGCCTTCGCCCTGCCCGCGGCCGGCGGGCTGCTCGGGGCGCGGCTGGCCCGACCGCTCGTCACCCGCTTCGGGCAGCAGCGGGTCCTCCTCGTGACCGGGGTGCTGCGCGCCGTCTGGCCCGTCGAACTGACCTTCGTGGGGCCGGGTACCGGCGGGCTGCTGCTGGTGATGGGCGTCGAGCTCGGGCTCATCCTCTGCTGCGGGATCTTCAACCCCGTCCACGCCACCTACCGCCTGCAGCGCATCGCGGCCGACCGGGCAGCCCGTACGCTGTCCGCCTGGGCGGTGACGACCAAGGCCACGACCGCACTGCTGACCGCTGCATGGGGCGTACTGGGCGGCCTCCTCGGCCCGCGCACGGCCATCGGCCTGGCCGGGGTGCTGCTGCTGGCAACCCCGCTGCTGCTCCTGTGGCGTGTCCCCGCTGAGCCGTCCTGCGATGCGGAGGCCGCCGGGAGCCGCGGCTGAGGCGCGGCGGCGGCCGTCACCGCGAACGGGGCGCTGCCGCCCGTTGTGATCAGGTTGCGGTGAGGAGGGCGACGACCTCGGCCGGGGAGAGTACGGCGCCCGCCGCGGCCTCCTCCTCGTAGCGATCGGGACCCAGCGCCGCGCGGGTCCGGGCCGGGAGCTCGGCCACCGCCTTCTGCTCGGGGACCGAGCGGGGGTGGCCCGCGCGCCAGGCGGTGGCCGCAG
>NZ_JBEZVK010000180.1:0-3315 GCF_040636955.1 Streptomyces sp. NPDC032472 | reverse complement strand
TTCGTTTCCGACTCTATCAGACTCTTTCGTGTCCGATTCCCGGTCGAAGCGGGTTTCGCTTTCCGGTTCCCGCTTTCGCGTTTCCCTTTCGGCGATTCCGACTCTATCAGAAGTTTTCCACCGGATTTCCCGGCTTCGGTTTCCTCGGAAAGGAGTCGACTGTGCCCCAGCGGAATGCGATTCCTTCTGGAGGCGAGAGAGATTTTAAACCATCGCTGCCGAACTTGTCCAGTTCGAGGCAACCGTTCGAATCTACCTCCCCATCGCAACCGTGTCAACGGCCGTTCCGGGACGACGAGGAGACTAGCAGCTACGCAGGCCGATGCGCACATCAGGCCGCGGTGGGGAGCGCTGCCGTCCGGTCGGCGGCCTCCACGTCGCCCGCCTCGCCTGCGCGTGCGGCCCGACCGCCGAGCACGTACACGTACGCCAGGAACGCGGCCTCGGCGGCGACGCCGATGGCGATGCGCGCCCAGGTGGGGAGGCCGGACGGGGTCACGAAGCCCTCGATGAGGCCCGACACGAAGAGGACGACGGCGAGGCCGATGGCCATGCCGAGAGCGGCCCGGCCCTGTTCGGCGAGGGCGGCGCGGCGGGTGCGCGGGCCCGGGTCGATGACGGTCCAGCCGAGGCGCAGCCCGGTGCCCGCGGCCACGAAGACGGCCGTCAGCTCAAGCAGGCCGTGGGGCAGGATCAGCCCGAGGAACACGTCGAGGCGGTCGGCCGACGCCATCAGGCCGATGCCGACGCCGAGGTTGACCATGTTCAGGAACAGCACCCACAGCACCGGGATGCCCAGGAACGCACCCAGGACCAGGCACATGGCGGCGGCCTGGGCGTTGTTCGTCCAGACCTGGGCGGCGAACGAGGCCGCGGGGTGGCTGGAGTAGTACGTCTCGTACTCGCCCCCGGGCTTCGTCATGGCCTTCAGCTCGTCCGGCGCCGCGATGGCGGCCTGGACCTCGGGGTGCACGGCTATCCACCAGCCGATCAGTACGCCGATCAGCGTCGACAGCACCGCGGTCGGTATCCACCAGCGGCGGCTGCGGTAGACGGCGGCCGGGAAGGCGGCGGTGAAGAAGCGGGCCGCATCGCGCCAGCCGGCACGGCGTGCGCCGGTGACCGTGGCCCGCGCCCGGGCCACGAGCTGGGTCAGGCGGCCCGTGAGCAGGGCGTCGGGGGTGCTCGACTGGATCTGGGAGAGGTGGGTGGAGGTGCGCTGGTAGAGCGCGACCAGTTCGTCGGCCTCGGCTCCGGTCAGTTTGCGGCCGCGGCCCAGCAGCTGTTCCAGGCGGTCCCATTCCGCTCGGTGGGCCGTGACGAAGACGTCGAGATCCATCCGGTTGCCGCTCCCCCTGCCCGTGGTGCCCGTGGCTCCTGCTCCGGCGTTACTTCTTCCGCGGTCAGCTTGGCAGACTGGATGACCAAGGGGCGGGTCCGGCCACGACATGGCCACGGGAAGGGTGTGCGGCGTGAGCGATCTGGTGACGGGGGACGCGGTCGTTCTGGGGCTGCGGCCCGCAAGGGTGCCCAGCCGGGCGCTGGCGTTCTTCCTCGACCTCCTCGTGTACCTCACCGGCTATCTGCTGATCTCGATCGGGCTGGTCTACGCGACCGCCTCGATGGACGTGGCCGCCAAGGCCGCGGTGTCGGTCGCGTCCTTCGTGCTCGTGCTGGTCGGTGTGCCGATCGCGGTGGAGACGCTGAGCCACGGGCGGTCGCTCGGCAAGCTGGCCTGCGGGTTGCGGGTGGTCCGCGACGACGGCGGCCCGATCCGGTTCCGGCACGCGCTGGTGCGCGGGGCCATGGGGGTCGTGGAGCTGCTCGGCACGTTCGGGTCGATCGCCTGCATCGCGTCGCTGGTGTCGGCGCGCGGCCGCCGGCTGGGTGACGTGTTCGCGGGGACCCTGGTCGTACGGGAGCGGGTGTCGGGGCCGCCGGTGATGCCGGTGCCGGCGCCGCCTCCGTGGCTGGCCGGGCGGTTCGGCGGACTGGACCTGTCGGCGGTGCCGGACGGGCTGTGGCTGGCGATACGGCAGTACCTGACGCGGATGGGCCAGCTGGATCCGCAGGTGGGTGCGGCGATGGCGGCGAAGCTCGCGGACGACCTGGTCGCGCGTACGGGGGCGCCCGCACCGGCGGGGGTGCCGGCGGCCGCGTTCCTGATGGCGGTGGTGCACGAGCGGCAGTCGCGGGATGCGGCCCGGGCGTTCGGGCGGCCGGGGATCCCCGGGGTGCCTGGGATGCCCGGGGTGCCCGGGGTTGCTGCCGGCGGGGCGTACGTACCGCCGGCCGTGCCGCAGCCCGTACCGCCTGTGGCGTACGTCCCCGTGCCGCAGCCCGTACCGCCTGTGGCGTACGTCCCCGTGGCGGCGGCTCCCGTCCCTGCTCCGGCTCCCGTTCCCGTTCCCGTTCAGCCGGCTGCCGAGCCGGTGCGGAAGACGGGGTTCGCCCCGCCCGCGTAATGCCCGGGGGTTGTCAGTCCGGGAAGGCCGAGGGCGGGGTCTCCAGGTGTTCGAGTTCGATGCCGGGCGCGGAGAGGACCACGTCCCCGGCCAGGTGCACGGTGTGGACCTCGCCGGTGTCCAGGGCGGTGATCCGGTACTCGTCGACGACGAGCGGGCCGGTGTCGGTGCCGTGGGTGGTGCTGCCGACGTGCTGCCACGCCTGGTCGACCGTACGGGGCGCCAGCACCGGGTCGGTGAGGGCGACGAGCCGGACCCGGGTCGCGGGGCCGCCGGGGGCCGGGCGCAGCAGGCGGGCCGTGGCGACGAGGAACGCCGGCGAGGTGCCGGTGAACGCGGCGGCGGGGGCGTTGCCCTCCGTGGCCTCGTTGCCGGTGGGGTCGGAGCGGACCCAGGTGACGCCGTCGATGGCGGCGCCGCGGACCTGCCAGCTCGCGGCGTTCAGTTCGAGGCGGATGGGGCGGCCCAGTTCGTCGATCGCCAGGTCGACCGAGCCGCGGTGTTCGCCGTCGGGGGCGGTCAGTTGGGAGACGTAGCGCCAACCGGAGGGGCCGGGGGCGCAGTTGAAGTGCTCCTCGCCGAGGGGGGTGTGGTCGTGGGGGTCGTGGAGCGAGTAGCGGCCGCGGGGCATGGCGGGGGTTCCTTGCGGTTGTGCGGTCCGGGGGCGGGGACGGGGCAGGCCCCCGGCACGGGTGCCGGGGGCCTGTCGCGGTGATCGCGGTACTGCGGATCCCGGGAATCCCGGGGCCCGGGGATCAGTAGCGGTAGTGGTCCGGCTTGTACGGGCCGTCCACGTCGACGCCGATGTACGCGGCCTGCTCCGGGCGGAGCGTGGTGAGCTTGACGCCGA
>NZ_JBEZVK010000179.1:0-3325 GCF_040636955.1 Streptomyces sp. NPDC032472 | reverse complement strand
GAAGGCGGTTACGGCGGCGGCTACGGTGGTGGTGGTGGCGGCGGTCGTGGCGAGCAGATGGAGCGTGGCGGTGGCGGCGGTGGTCGTGCCGGCGGCGCGGCGCGTGGTGGTGCAGGCGGCGGCGCGCAAAGCCGTCCGAGCGCACCGGCAGGCGGCGGCTTCGACGAGATGGACGACGATATTCCGTTCTAGCGGGCATACCCACAAGAGGAAGGAAGATTCTCACTCTAACTCTTTGATGGGTATCGGAAAAAGGTGACTTTAGGGCGTCCTCTCGTGACGCCCTTTTTTGTGCCACGGCATGGTGCTGTGAAACAGGAAGATGGGTTGCACCTTGAATCGCCTAACGGTTTGAGCGGAAAGGAAAAAATTCGCGGAGCTGGGACCTCAATTTGCAGGTAAAGCAGATGCATCTTCCTCTTGGTTGGAACTGCATCGTTCTGTCGCGAAGCTGTCCATACGTCGAATGATGGCCGATGGGTCAGACCGAGTACCTTTGCAGCATCGGCCAACGCGTTTTCCGTTGGCTGTTTTCGTGCACAATGTTCGAGCCGACGACAATTCATACGTCGATGTGCGAACGTCGGATTCGGTGGCATTTATCCTTTGGTTTCGAAAGAGCGAAGAAGCATCTACATGCGCACATTCACTTTAGAAATCTCCAAGCCCAAGCATGCAGAGGACTTCGAAGATTATTGCGCCGACATCTACTCAGTAATCTTTGAAGACCCCACCCCGAAGCGCAACGGTCGGACGGGACAAAGTCAGGGCGGTGTCGACATTTTTGTTGAGCCTCGCATTGGTAAACGTAAAGGAATTCAGTGCAAGCGTTACTACGAAACGAAGGTCACTGAAAAAGTTATAAATGATGAAGTGGCTGCGGCCGACACGGCTGGCTGGAGCATTGGCGAGTTAATTGTAGCGACGACGACCGCAAGTGATTCGAAGCTCGTCAAGTTTGCTCAGGATTTGACTGACGCGCGGGCGGGGTCTGGAAAGTTCAAGGTAAGCATTGAGTTTTGGGACGATATTTGTAACCACATAAAGCGTCACGCGATTCTTCAAAAGAAATACAGCCCTAACTCCCCAGGCGGTGTCTTTGATGACATGAGAAGGTCGTCGGAGGAGACTCAATCGAGGGTGGTCGAGACCAATGAGCTCATAAGTGCAGTATCATCGAAGCTCGATTCATTCATGTCGCAAGTGGGTGGGCCGGCGCTCGTCTCGTCGCTTGTAACAAACGAAAACAATACAGCATCGAGACAGTTGGACAAGGTGGCCGAACTCATTAAGGAAATGAGCTACAGCGGCGCAAGTGCGTTGCTATCGGTAATCTTTGATGAACACGCCTCATTAAATGAACGGCAGAGAGCGAAATGGTATTTGCTCTCCGGTATTGTGGATTGGCACGCGGGAGATGTCGCTGGCGCTGCACAGAAATTTGACACCGCGTATGAGATATACCCGGATGACGACCGGATTACCTCTGGAAAGATACGTGGTCTCTTGCTTTCTGACCATCTCGACGTCGCGTTTGACATCGCAGAGAAAGCGCGCTCGCGTTTTCCGGATTCAGCCCACGTATGGCTTGCTTGGGCCAATACAAAAATCGCACTGAAGCAGTTTCTTGCTGAAGCCGATGTGCCCGTCAGATTCCAAGGCAACGCCGATGCGTTGCAAATGATGGCAATCAGCTTTCACGATGCGGGGGACCGAGCGTTGTCCCTCGCTTATGCTGACCGAGCTCTACGTGCGGATGGTGCGGGCTTCTACACGTGGAGCAACGTCCTTTTTATTGCCACAGACTTCGCCAGTAAGGACCCGTTTCTGGCCTCAATGGGACTACTGCCGCCAGAGGTCGAGTGTACGTTGCGCGCCGTATGTGAATGTTTTGAGCCACGCGATGAAAAACTCTGGCGCAAGGAAATCGGCGCACTAGTATCGGACGCAGCCGCGAACCTTGCGGTTGGAAGACTACTGCTCGGGGACGCGTCGGCTTGCTTGAAGATTTGTGAGGAAGCGGAGGTATTTGGTGAGTCTTCGTTGAAGCTTGCGGCTCCGCGCATATACGCATATCACGAACTGGGCGACCTCCAGAGAGTTGTAGAGGTTGGGGCGCCTCACCTGAAAGAGATTCATATCTCGGCGCAGATGATGGTCGGCGAGTCGGCCGCCATTCTCGGAATGCCCGAGTTGGTACGGGATATCACGGAATCCCCTGCTGTGGTATCTGATTGCGACGCGGCGAAAACCGCTCAGGCATTAATGTGGATTGCACTTCGAAACAGTGGCGACAGTTCGTCAGTCGCTGAATTGCTCGATAAGCATGATTTCGAGGCGGAGACCGCGCCCATTCTACTCAACGCTGCTGTCCGAATTTATCTGGCGATTGGACGGCCGGAGAAAGCTGCGATTTTAGGAGAGAAGCTCGTCGCTTTGGTAACGACGACCTCGGCTCAGCCTGTGAAGATTCAGGCTGCCGATACGCTTACTCTGCTTGGGGACTGCAAGGCGGCGATATCGCTGCTGACATCGATTCCGAATGTCAATCTCAGTCGTGGGTTGCAAACACGCCTACTGGAGGCATACGCAAAAGGCGGTTACCGCGCGAAGGCTCGGTCCATCATGGATAGTGCTCCCGCAGATTGGTTCGAGGACGACGCCTTCGTCGGCATGGCAGTCCTGGCCGCGCAGCAGGCGAATGATTGGCACCGGTTAAAGCCACTGGCCTTGCGACAAAGGGACCGTTGTCCTACCGACGCTCGCGCCTGGGAGTTTTGGTATCGCGTCGCACTCCAGACCTTGCGGCCGGCAGAAATCCGGAGCGCGTTTGGCGAGGCCCCGCTGGAACTAAGCGGTGAGCCCAAGATTATCCGCAGGGTGGCGTTGGCTGAAATTCAATACGGTGACCGTGACCTCGGTATGCGTCGGTTGTATCGATTGTTTAGATGTAACCTCGACAACGCGAACGTTGCGGCGGGTTTCATCACCGCCCTGCTCACTGCCGATGACATTCCATGGGGCGCGACACCTACAGCCGTTTCTGCGGGTGTTGCGGCCACACTGCTGCGAGAAGATGGGTCGCCGTTCACCGTTGTAATTGACCCTGCAGACGTCGGTACTCTTCCGCAGGCACAGAATTACTTCCCTCATGACTCTGCGTTTGCTGCGAACTTTATCGACAAGAGGGTTGGCGAGACGGTGACCATTCGGCATCAGATGGGAGAAGAGACCACCTATCGCGTTGCTTCATTGATGCCCGCCTCTAGGCATCTGCTCGGGTACGCGCACGAGCTAACCGAAAAGACTGTAGAACCCATTCCGG
>NZ_JBEZVK010000178.1:0-3557 GCF_040636955.1 Streptomyces sp. NPDC032472 | reverse complement strand
CGGGATGTCGATGCGGCCCGTCTGTTAGTCCCGTGCGGTGACCGGAACTTATTTCTCCCGAGCGAGGCGTTCCAACTCGGCCCGGAAATCGGCCGGGGTGCGGTCGTAGACGCTCGCCGGATCCTCCGTGAGCTGGTGGTACATCAGCACCGGCACCTGGCCGAGTTCGTTGGCGCCGACTTCCGCCGGGTTTTTTGCGGCGACGGGCCCGGCCGCCGCCGAGGATGCGGCCGCATGGTGTGCCCCCGCGGCCGGTGACGGCACCGTGGAACAGCCGGTGGCGAGCAGGGCGGCGCCTGCCAGGGCGCCGAGCGGAACGAGCGGGTGGCGCATCGGAAGCAAGCCTCTCCAAGGCAATGTGTCGCGCCATGACTACCTGCGACGGGAGCCCTCGTACCGCAGTGCCCCCTGCATGGCGTAACAGCCACGCCGGCACCGATCGCGGCCGTTCGTATGAAATCCGGGCAGAGCGAGGCGACCGGCAGACGGGGCGGCAATGAATGGAGGCAACATCCGGCCCACGCCCCGCCCACCCCACGGCACGAAGGACCTCAAGATGTTCCCCACACGCATAGCGCACCCCAGCCCCTCCCTCCGTCCCCGCCGCCCCGCCCGTCGCCGCGTTCTTACGGCGACGACAGGGGCGCTCGCGCTGACCGGAGCGGGCGTCGGAGCCTGGGCGTTCCTCACGCCGGGCCCGGGCATCCAGGGCGTCAGCGACGGCGCGGTCCTCGACGGGCGCGCGGCCGCACGCGTCAGCGCCTACCTCGCCGCCGACGCGGCCGGCGACAGGAACAAGCTGCGCGCCACCCTGGACGGCGCGGTGGTCCCCCTCACGGCCGATGGCGCCCGCCTGAAGCTCGCGCTTCCGCACCTCAAGGAAGGCCGGCACACCCTGGTCGTGGCCGGGGGTGGCAGCCTCCCCTTCACCTCCTCCCGCAAGGTCGTGGGCTTCAGTGTGGACACCACTGCCCCCGAACTGATCGTGGCCGACCCCGTGATCAAGAACGCCGACCCGGTGACCATCACGGGCAGCGCCTCCAGCGACGCCCTCGTGAGCGTCAACGGCAAGAGCGTCCCCGTCGACAAGGCCGGGGCCTTCAAGGTCAAGGTGCCAAAGGGCACACCCTTCGTCAGGGTCACCGCAGTGGACCGTGCCGGAAACACCACCACCAAGGACGTGTCCACCCGGGGACGCCGCCCCATGATCCGAGCCGCGCACATCACAGCCATCGGCTGGGGCGACGACACGCTGCGCGGCGACATCCTCGACCTGGTCCGCAGCGGCAAGCTCAACGCCGTCGAGCTGGACGTCAAGGACGAGGACGGCGAGGTCGGGTACGCGTCCCAGGTGCCGCTGGCCCGCCAGATCGGCGCGGCCAAGGGCTACTACGATGCCCGCAAGGCGATCGCCGAGATCCACGCCGCCGGCGCCCAGGTCATCGGCCGCATCGTGGCCTTCCGCGACCCCAAGCTCGCCTCGGCCTCCTGGGAGTCCGGCAAGCAGGACCGGCTCGTGCTGACTCCGGGGGGACAGCCGTACGACGGCGGGCACTACGGCGCCCTGTCCTTCACTAACTTCGCCAACCCCGCGGTCCGCAAGTACAACCAGGACCTCGCCGTCGAGGCAGCCCGGCTCGGCTTCGACGACATCCTCTACGACTACGTGCGCCGGCCGGACGGCCCACTGGCGGACATGCGCTTCCCGGGCATCGGTACCGCCACACCCGAGCAGTCGATCACCTCGTTCGTCGCCGACACGCGGACCGCGCTGCGTCCCCACGCCAAGTACCTGGGCGTCTCGGTCTTCGGCATCGCCGCGACCCGGCCCACCGAGATCGCCCAGGACATCGGCTCACTGGTCAAGGTCAGCGACTACATCGCACCGATGGTCTACCCGTCCCACTGGGGGCCGGGGGAGTACGGCGTCGCGGAGCCGGACACCTCCCCGTACGCGATCGTGCAGCGCTCGCTCGCCGACTTCGCCCGCCAGGCGAAGGGCACGCAGACCGAGATCATCCCGTGGCTGCAGGACTTCTCGATGGGCAGCACCTACGGGCCGGCCGAGGTGGCCGAACAGATCAAGGCCGCGGCAGCAAACAGGATGAACTCCTTCATCCTCTGGAACGCCGGCGCCCGCTACCAGGGCGCGGCCCTCCAGCAGATCGCCACGCACTGACAGGACCGACCGCACCTGCCCCCGAGGTCGCCACCCAGAGCAGTGCCGGGCGGCGACCTCAGGCAGGAACGCCCTGTTACCGGGCGCCGTTCCAGGGGACATCCGGCGTGAGCATTTCGTGGATGCAGCGGCGCAGTCCGCTGCTGGAGTCGACCGGGGGGAACCACGGCACCTGCTGGAACAGCTCGCCGAGTCGGCCGGTTGCAGGCTCGGTGAGGAGGTTGCGGAGCTCGTCGGAGACGGGATCGTCGACCAGGCACAGCCAGGCGAGTCCGGCAGCGACGCGGGTCTCGAGCGGTTGGGCGGCATCCGACCACAGGGCCCGGGCCCACGCGGGAGCGTGTTCGTGCCGGTCTTCGCGGGCGAGTTGGGCGATCGCCAGGATCAGGCTCACCCGGACCGCAGGATCCTCCTCCACCGCCGCCCTGCGATGCAGAGCCGAGGAGATGTGCGGGATCTCGCCGTTCGCCACTGCCAGCACGAACGCGACCGCGGAGCGGACATCGGCATCGGGGTCGGAGAGAAGCGGGAACAGCAGGTGCAGGTCGTCCGTGATGGCGGCGCGAGCGGCCTGGATCGTCCAGTCCACCGGGCACATGGTGGTGCCCTCCGTCAGATCCGGATCCTCGGCGACTTGGAGAAGGCCTTCGCGCGACCCGTCCCCGAGGTGCTGGCATCGTCCGATCTCGGCCACCAGACGAAGGGTTCCCGCACGGAGCCCGGGAAACCCGGTAGCCGCGATCCGGAGCAGGAACGGCACCGCCAGGGCTCCCACCGCAATCGTGCTGCCCTGGTGGTGCAGGTGATCCCAAAGCTGCCGGAGAGCCCGGCCGGCGGCTTCGGCGTCTGCGGAGGCAAGCGTTGCCAGGCCGACGGAAATTTCTTCGCCCGGACCGTAGAAGTGCGGAAACCGCCGCCAAGGGATCTCGTCGTACCTGAACCCGTCCTTGACCTCCCGCGGGATCGCCCCCATGACCGTCCGCATGTCGGCATCCGTGCCCACCCACGGCTCCGGCCACCGGTCCCAGAGGTCGTCATCGTCCATGGCTTGGCCTTCCCGTCCACCGGCACCATCCGAACTCCGGAGTCTAGCGACGGATGATCAAGAGCGTCTCGGTGCCTGGAGTCGGCCCGAGAGGCGCCACGAATGGGCACACGCGGCAACGGAGGGTGACATTCCGGGCCCCGGGCGGTGAGGCGCCCCACAGGACGTGTGTCACATTCGGGCCCGGATAGTAGGCCCGGGGCGCCGAGCCCCGCCCGGAATCGCGGCGCTGACACCGGTCCGCGTCCTCGCCTGCAGGCCCGGGCTGCGATGGCCGTTCGTAGAGGGGGGTCGTTGCCAGGCCGCGGACGGCCTGGCTAACTGGTTGTCGTC
>NZ_JBEZVK010000177.1:0-3691 GCF_040636955.1 Streptomyces sp. NPDC032472 | reverse complement strand
CGCGGACGGGCGGCCGACCGCAGTACGGCCGCACCGGCGCCCGGCGCGGCCTGCGTACGGGGCGCGCTGCCGTCGGCGGTCCTGTTCGACCGGGACGGCACGCTCGTCGAGGACGTCCCCTACAACGGCGATCCGGGCCGCGTCCGGGCCATGCCGGCCGCGCGCGAGGCCGTGGCCCTGCTGCGCGGGCTCGGCGTACCCGTGGCGGTGGTCAGCAACCAGTCCGGCGTCGGACGCGGCCTGCTGACCCGGCTTCAGGTGCGGGCGGTCGCCGACCGGGTGGACGCCCTGCTCGGTCCGCTCGGTCTGTGGGCCGTGTGCCCCCACCGCCCGGACGAGGACTGCGGCTGCCGCAAGCCCGCGCCCGGCCTGGTCCTCGCGGCCTGCGCCGCCCTGGGCGCCGACCCGCGGCGGGCGGTGGTCATCGGGGACATCGGGGCCGACCTGGCCGCCGCCCGGGCGGCGGGCGCCGGGGCCGTGCTGGTGCCCACCGGCGCCACGCGCTCCGAGGAGGTGGGCGCGGCCCGGCACACCGCCCCCGACCTGCTGGCCGCCGTACGGCTCGCCCTCGCGCTCGCCCGGGACGGCGCGTCCGGACCGGCCCCGGGAGGTGGGGGGTGGTGACGGCCCCGCGGACCCTCGTCGTGCGCCTCGACAGCGCGGGGGACGTGCTCCTCGCCGGGCCCGCCGTCCGGGCGGTGGCGGCCGGGTCCTCTTACACGGCCCTGCTGTGCGGGCCGCAGGGCGCTCCCGCGGCCGCCCTGCTGCCCGGGGTGCAGCGGATCTACGTCCACGACGCCGCCTGGGTGGGCTTCACGCCCCCGCGCACCTCGCGCGAGGAGTGCGACCTGCTGCTGGACGCCCTGGCCGCCGAGCGGTTCGACCGCGCGCTGATCCTGGTCTCGCACCACCAGAGCCCGCTGCCCGCGGCCCTGCTGCTGGCGCTGGCCGGAATCGGGGAGGTCGCGGCCGACTGCACCGACTACCCCGGCTCGCTGCTGGCGCTGCGCCACCGGCGGCGGGTCGGCCGCCACGAGGCCGAGGCCGCCCTGGACCTGGCCCGCGACTTCGGCTTCCCGCTGCCCGCCGGGGACGACGGTTCCCTGCGGATCCTGGAGCCCCCCGAGACCGTCCGCCTGACCGGACCCGATCCGTACCTGGTCGTGCACCCCGGGGCCGCGGTCCCGGCCCGGGCCTGGAGCCCCGGCCGGGCCGCCGGAGCGGTCGCCGCACTGCACCGCGCCGGACACCGCGTGGTGGTCACCGGCGGCCCCGCGGAGCGGGAGCTGACCGCCCGGGTGGCCGGACGCCATGCGCTCGACCTCGGCGGCGGCACCCGGGACCTCGGCGAACTGGCGGGCGTGCTGGCCGGCGCGCAGGCCGTGGTGACCGGCAACACCGGTCCCGCACACCTGGCCTCCGCCGTCGGGACGCCCGTCGCCTGCCTCTTCGCCCCGGTGGTCCCGGCCGAGCGCTGGCGCCCGTACGGCGTCGCGCACGTCCTGCTCGGCGACCAGCGCGCCGCGTGCGCTGCCACCCGGGCCCGGACCTGTCCCGTGCCGGGGCACCCCTGCCTGGACTCCGTGCGGGACGAGGAGGTCCTCGCGGCCGTGTCCGCGCTCCTCGCGGGCGCCGCCGGCCGGCCCGATGCCGACGACCGAGGAGCAGCGCCGTGAACATCCTGCTGTGGCACGTGCACGGATCGTGGACCACCGCGTTCGTGCAGGGCCCGCACACCTACCTGGTGCCGGTGACCGCGGACCGCGGACCGGACGGCCTCGGCCGCGCCCGTACCTTCGACTGGCCCGACTCGGTCGTGGAGGTGACGCCCGAGCAGCTGGCCAGCACTCCGGTCGACGTGGTGGTGCTCCAGCGCCCCCACGAGTGGCTGCTCGCCGAACGGTGGCTGGGGGGCCGCCGGCCGGGGCGCGACCTGCCTGCCGTCTACCTGGAGCACAACACGCCCGACGGCGCGGTGCCCCGCACCCGGCACCCGGCCGCCGACCGCGACGACGTCACCCTCGTCCACGTCACCCACTTCAACCGGCTGTTCTGGGACAACGGGAGCACCCGCACCCGGGTGATCGAGCACGGGATCGTCGATCCCGGCCACCGGTACACCGGCCGGCTGCCCCGGGCCGCGGTGGTGGTCAACGACCCGGTGCGGCGGGGCCGGTACACCGGCACCGACCTGCTGCCGGCCCTCGCCGAGGCGGCGCCGCTGGACGTGTTCGGGATGCGCACCGAGGGCCTCGCCGCACACCTGGGCCTGGACGAGGACCGCTGCCGGGGCCAGGACCTGCCGCAGGGCCTGCTGCACCCGGCGATGGCCGAACGGCGCCTGTACCTGCACCCGGTGCGCTGGACCTCCCTCGGGCTGTCGCTGCTGGAGGCCATGCACCTCGGCATGCCGGTGGTGGCGCTGGCCACCACGGAGGCGGTGGAGGCCGTACCGCCGGGCACGGGAGCCCTGTCCACCCGGCCCGAGGAGCTGGCCCGGGCGGCCCGGTACTACCTGAACGAACCGGAGGCCGCCGCGGAGGACGGCTCCCGGGCCCGACGGGCCGCGCTCGACCGGTACGGCCTCAAACGCTTCCTGTCCGACTGGGAGCTCCTGCTGACGGAGGTACGGTCATGACGTCCACCGCCCACTCGCCCCGCCCCCGACCGCTGTCGGTCGCCCTGGTCTCCGAGCACGCGAGCCCGCTGGCCGCACTCGGCACGGTCGACGCGGGCGGCCAGAACGTCCACGTCGCCTGTCTGGCCGGGGCGTTGGCGGACCGCGGCCACCGGGTGAGCGTGTACACGCGGCGCGATGCGCGCGAGCTGCCCGACACCACGGAGCTCCGCCCGGGCGTACGGGTCCACCACGTGCCGGCCGGGCCGCCGGAGCCGCTGCCCAAGGACGACCTGCTGCCGCACATGGGCGCGTTCGGCGCGTGGCTGCTGGCCGAGTGGCGTACCCGACCACCGGACGTGGCCCACTCGCACTTCTGGATGTCGGGGGTGGCCTCCCTGGCCGCGGTCGGGGACCTCGGGGTGCCGCTGCTGCACACCTACCACGCCCTCGGGAGCGTCAAGCGGCGCCACCTGGGCGCGGACGACACCAGCCCCGGCCAGCGGATCCCCTGCGAGCGCGACATCGGGCTGCGCTGCGACCGGGTGCTGGCGACCTGCCGTGACGAGGTGGGCGAGCTGGTCCGGATGGGCATTCCCGCGGACCGGGCCGAGGTGGTGCCGTGTGGCGTGGACCCGCTGCGGTTCCGGCCGGACGGCCCCACGGCCCGGCTGGGACGCCGGCGTCCGTACCGACTGCTCCAGCTGGGCCGGCTGGTCCCCCGCAAGGGCGCCGCGGTGTCCATCGCCGCCCTGACCCGGCTGCCGGACGCCGAGCTCCTCGTCGCCGGCGGGCCGCCGGCCGAGCACCTGGACGGTGATCCCGAGGCGCTCAGGCTGCGCGAGCTGGCCCGCCGGGCGGGGGTGGCCGACCGGGTCCGCTTCCTCGGCGGGCTGTGCGGCGAGGACGTGCCGGCCGTGCTGCGCAGCGCCGACGTGGTGCTCTGCCCCGCGGACTACGAGCCGTTCGGCATCGTGCCGCTGGAGGCGATGGCCTGCGGCCGGCCGGTCGTGGCCAGCGCCGACGGCGGGCAGCTGGACACCGTCGTCCACGGGGAGACGGGGTTGCTGGTGC
>NZ_JBEZVK010000176.1:0-3761 GCF_040636955.1 Streptomyces sp. NPDC032472 | reverse complement strand
CAGGCGGTGGCCGTCACCGCCAGATGGCCGGGCCGCCGGCCCAGCGGGGCGGCCGCCCGGGCCCGCCAGCCGCGGCCGTGGAGCCGGCCCATCAGGACGTCGTCGGCGTTCCCGGCCTGGGTGCGCACCGAGACCCAGCGGTCCGCGGGCCGGACCGGGTGGCGGGTGCGGCGCGTGCCGTCGGCCAGGCTCCAGCCGCCGGCGAGCAGGCGCAGCGCGAGGTCGGCGTCCTCCCGGAAGGCCCGCGGGAAGCGTTCGTCGAACCCGCCGGCCGCCTCCAGCGCCGCGGTGCGGACGGCCATGTCGGCGGTGATCCAGCGGGCGGTGGCCAGGCCCGCGGTGGACCGCTCCCAGTCGGTGGGCCGCCGGTCGGCCGGCAGCGGCACCTCGATCCGTGCGGCGACGGCGGCGGTCGCGGGTCCGGCGGCCGCGAGGTCGCGGGCCAGCTCGCCACCCCAGGCGGGGCCGGGCACCACGTCGTCGTCGAGGAACACGATCCAGGGGACGTCGCCGGCGGCGCACCAGCCCGCGTTGCGGGCGGCGGCCGGGCCGCGGGCCGCGCCCGGCACCACGACGGTCAGCGGCCGCAGGGCGGCGGGTATCTCCAGGGGCGGGACCGACCCGCCGGGTCCCGGCCGGTCGTGCACGACGACCACCCGGCAGGGGCCCGGCCCGCGCGTGCCCGCGAGCGCCTCCAGGCAGGCGCGCAGCTGCGGACGGCCGACCGTGGGCACGACCACGGCGTAACGGATGGGCGGCTCCGGGGCGTTCACGCCGACCACCCCTCGGGCGAGGTGCGGAACATCCGGCCACGGCGGACCGCGTACGGGCCGATGGCCAACAGGTCCACCGGCGCCGAGCCGAAGCACTCCAGCGCGTCCCGCGGATCGTCGACCATGGGCCGGCCGGCCGTGTTGAGGCTGGTGTTGACCACCACGGGCAGCCCGGTGAGCCGTTCGAAGGCGTGCAGCATGCGCGCCACCAGCGGTTCGCGCCCCGCGTCGACGGTCTGGATGCGGGCCGTTCCGTCGACGTGCACCACGGCCGGGATCCGCTCGGCCCAGCCGGGCCGTACGTCGTGCACGAAGAGCATGTACGGGCTGGGCAGCGGGCCGTCGAAGAGCTCGGCGGCCCGGTCGGCCAGCACCATCGGCGCCACCGGCCGGAACTGCTCCCGGCCCTTGACGTCGTTGAGCCGCTCCAGGTTCCCCGCGTGCCCGGGGTGGGCGAGCAGCGACCGGTGTCCGAGGGCGCGCGGGCCGTACTCCGAGCGGCCCTGGAACCAGGCCACCACGGCGTTGTCGGCCAGGGCCTGCGCCACGGTGTCCGCGATGTCGGCGGGGCGGTCGAAGGGCACGCCCGCGTCCTTCAGCCAGGCCCCGAGCTCCGCGTCGGACCACTCCCGGCCCAGGTCGGCGCCGTCCATCGGCTCCGGGTCGTCGCCGGCGCCCGCGGAGAGCAGCAAGGCGCCGCCGAGGGCGGTGCCGGCGTCCCCGGCCGCGGGCTGGACCCAGACCCGGGAGAACGGGCCCTCGCGGGAGATCCGCGCGTTGGCCACGCAGTTGAGCGCGACGCCGCCGGCCAGCGTGAGCACATCGTCGCCGGTCCGGCCGTGCAGCCAGCGCACCAGGTCGAGCAGGGTCTCCTCCAGCACGGCCTGCGCGGAGGCCGCGGTGTCGGCGTGGTCGCGGGTCCAGGGCTCGTCGGCGCCGCGGGGCGGGCAGAGCTCGTGCCAGGGCACGGCGTTCGCCCGGAAACCGCCGTCGCCGGTGGGGAACACGTACCGGCGCAGCTCGGAGAGCATCCGCGGGGTGCCGTGGGAGGCGAGGGCCATCACCTTGAACTCGTCGGAGGAGCGCAGGAACCCCAGGTGCGCGGTGAGTTCCTCGTAGACCAGGCCGAGGGAGTGCGGCAGCTCCTGGGCGTACAGCGGTTCCAGCTCGGCGCCCGTTCGCCGGGCCGCGAGGTGGGAGGCCCGTTCGCCGCGGCCGTCGAGCACCAGCACGGAGCTGCGTGTGGCGCCGTCCGCGGCGAAGGCGGCGGAGGCCGCGTGCGCCATGTGGTGGGGGACGAAGCGCACCAGCGCGGGGTCGAGCCCCGGCAGGGCGGTGGCCAGGAAGCCGGGGGCCTCGCGCGCGTAGGTCTGCCGCAGGTGGTCCCACGGGTCGTCCAGCCCCATGTCGGCGGCCGGGCGGGCGAGCCGCGGGTCGTAGGAGTAGGCGACGGCGTCGAGGTCCTGCGGGCGCAGGCCGGCCCTGCGAAGGCACCAGCGGGCCGACTCGACCGGCAGCTCCCAGGCGGAGAACGGCACCGGCCGCTTTCCGTGCTTGCGTCGGGTGAAGCGTTCCTCCTCGGCGGCCGCCACGGTCCGCCCGTCGATGACGAGAGCAGCCGCGGGGTCGTGGAAGAGGGCGTTGATACCGAGGATGCGCATGGCTGCCGCCCTTCAGGATCCGGAGCGGTCCGGTCCGGGCCGGGCCGGACGGCCGCCCTGGGACCGGAACCAGGCGATGGTCCGCTGCAGCCCGTCCGCCATCTCCACCTGCGGCTCCCACTGGAGCTTTCCGCGGGCCAGCGTGATGTCGGGACAGCGGACCGCCGGGTCGTCCACCGGCCGCTCCACGTACCGGATCTCCGAGGCCGAACCGGTCAGCTCGATGATCCGCCGGGCCAGGTCGGCCATGGTGATCTCGTCGGGGTTGCCGATGTTCACCGGTCCGCGCAGGCCGTGGGCGGCCGCGGCCAGGATTCCGGCCACCGTGTCGTCGACGTAGCACAGGGAGCGGCTCTGCCGGCCGTCGCCCGTGACGGTGAGCGGTACGCCGTCCAGCGCCTGCCGGATGAACGTGGGGACGGCCCGCCCGTCGTGGCCCCGCATGCCGGGCCCGTAGGTGTTGAACAGCCGCACGATGCAGGTGTCCGTGCCGTGGACCGCGGAGTGCGCCGTGGTGAGCGCCTCGCCGAAGCGCTTGGCCTCGTCGTACACGCTGCGCGGGCCGACCGGGTTGACGTGGCCCCAGTACGCCTCGCTCTGCGGGTGCTCGTGCGGGTCCCCGTACACCTCCGAGGTGGAGGTCAGGACGAACCGGGCACCGCTGCGGCGGGCCAGCTCAAGGGCGTTGCGGGTGCCCAGGCTGCCGGCGTCCAGGGTGTGCAGCGGGAGTCGCAGGTAGTCGGCGGGAGACGCCGGCGAGGCGAGGTGCAGGACGAGGTCGGGCGGCCGGTCCACCGTGAACGGGCGGGTGACGTCGGCCCGGCGCGGGGTGAAACCGGGGTGGTCCAGCAAACCGGCTATGTTGTCCGGCAGTCCGGTGCTGAAGTCGTCGAGGCACGTGACCTCGGTACCCGCGGCGAGCAGGGCCGCACACAGGTGCGAGCCCACGAATCCGGCGCCGCCGGTGACGACGGCATGCGTCCAGCGGTGGTCCGGCGAGAACGTCATGGGATCTCCCTGGGAGGGGCCGGCGCGGGGGCCGGAGCTCGGGAAAAGCGGGCTCGGGGCCCGGGGGGAGGAGGGCGCCCCAGGGGGGAGCGCCGACGTGACCCCACCCTGCCCGTGGTGGGCGGGTCACGGCGCGGCGGGGACGCCATTGGAGTGAACCGGCGAGCCGGCCGCGGCGCGCGGTCCCGGCTCATGCACAGCTGCAGCGGGTGTTCGTTTTGCGGCTCGGTGCCCGCACGGCCGCCGCAGCGGCGGCGCAGGCCCTCCGCATTTCAGCCTCGCCGGCGTTTGAGGCGCTGGGTCTGGGGCGGAGCCCCAG
>NZ_JBEZVK010000175.1:0-3853 GCF_040636955.1 Streptomyces sp. NPDC032472 | reverse complement strand
GACCCTGTGGGAGAGTAGGACGCCGCCGAACAATCATTGTGGGAAAGCCCCGCACCAGCTCTGGTGCGGGGCTTTTCTGCGTTTACCGGCAGGTGTACGGCCGGCTCGGTATCCTGGGCCGCGTTCCCCTGGAGGACTCGATGACAGCACAGCAGCTGGACGACGGCGGCCCGCTCATCCCCCAGCCGGCCATGACGAGGGAAGCGCTGCGGGACGCAGTGCGCCGAATCGACATGGCGAGCCTTGCGGTGCTCGACCGGGAATGCAACGAGGCCTTCGACCGGGCCGCGGAAACCGGGGCGATCAATCCACTGCGGTTCTTCCTGATCAAGTGGGCGACGCACGTGGCGATCCACCGGTGGCCGGCCCGGGCGGCGGCCCTGCGCGAGGCCGAACGGATCGCCGGAGACCCCGCAGCCACCGAGCAGGAGTTCCGGGCCGCGATGGAGACCAGCAGCCGCATCCTCGCCGAGGCGCAGCAGGACATCGGCCTGTGAGCCCGAGGGGCGAGGGCGCCGAGAGCGACAGCGGCTGGGCCTGGGAGTGCGATCCGAGCCGGCTCTGGGTGCTCGGCGACATGCCGCCGGAGCAGCAGGAACTGGTGGCTGCGGTCATGGACGGCCTGGTGGACCTGGCCTCCATGGGCATCGACCCCAAGGACGGCACAGCCTGTACGAGGACCCGCAGCCGATGCGGCTGCGTACGTACGAGGACGAGCACCTCATGCTCTGGTACCAGACCATCCCGCACCGCAGCCGCGTCTACCTCAAGCGCGTCAACCTCTGAGCCGCTGCCTGGTTTCCTCAGGGCCGGTCGGCTGCGCGGTAGGTGCAGACCTGGACGCCTGCGGGGCTGGTGACCGCGGAGACCAGCTCCAGTGTGCGCAGGGCGCCGTCCGCGGGGAAGATCGTCTTGCCGCCGCCGAGGAGGACCGGCATCACGTTCAGGCGGAGCTCGTCGACCAGGCCCTCGCGCAGCAGGCTCCGTACGAGGGTCGGGCTGCCCATGACCACGAGGTCGCCGCCCTCACGGGCCTGCAGGTCCCGGATGGCGGCGACGGCCTTGTCGCCGGAGATCCGGGTGGTGTTGCTCCACGCCAGCGCCGCCTCCTCGTCGGAGAGGCTCGAGGAGACGACGTGCTTCGGGATGGCGTTCATGCGGTCCGCGAAGGGGTCGCCAGCGCGCTCGGGCCAGGCCCCGGCCATCGTCTGCCACGTACGTCGGCCGAACAGCAGGGCCTCGGCGCCTGCCAGGGCCTCGGCGAAGGAGCCGCCGACGACCTCGGGGTCGAAGAACGGGTGGGTCCAGCCGCCGTGGGCGAAGGCACCGTCGGTGTCCTCGTCGGCGCCGCCGGGGGCCTGAACGACGCCGTCCAGGCTGATGAACTCGGTGACCACGATGCGCATGTGACTCGCTCCTCTGGATGTCCACCCCTCCCGGGCGCCTGCCCGGGTGGCTCTACACAGGGAAGACCGCCGCTCCACGCAAAAGTCATCGGTCGCGAACGATGCTCTTGATGTGACCTGGGTCATACGCATCCCCCGGGGCGTATGTCGCCGCATTTCGCCGCCGCCCAGGTCGGTGAGAACTTGGCTCAAGTTGCGGTGCTGATTCGGGGAGCGAGGAGAGCTGGCGTGTCCGAGAGACCGCGGGTGGAGGAAGCCCTCGGCTTCCTGCATGGGCAGCTGGCGGCCGGACGACCGGCGAAGAGCGAGTTGACCACTGGGGATGCGTGGCTGGCCTTCAAGCGGTTCGGGCGGCAGCGCTTTGACACCGCGCCGGTACCGGATTCAGACGGCCTGCTCTTCCAGTACGGCACGTACGCCTTCAGCGGGCGACCGATGTTCACTGTGGACCTCTGGTTCTTTCACGACGCCGACGCGGGCCTGGACGAATGGTTCGCCGCCCTGGAGAGGCACCTCAAACCGTTGCTTGCTCGCGTGCCCTCCGACATCGATGTGTACGAGGAGCTGGTTTAGGACGTCACGCAAATCGGACTCGCTTGCGCAGTGAGGCCAGCGACAACGGCGTCACGGTCGCGGTCAACGTCCGTGCTCAGGGTGTGGAGGCTGGGGAGGCCGTCCTGCCAGACCGCTGCGAAGTGCGTCAGGCCGGAGTAGGACGCTCGTGCACCCACCCAGGCCGAGCCCCGTTCGTCCTGGCCGTCGGAAGTGGGCGTTGGCGCCGTAGCCGGCATCCGCGGCCAGCACGTCGGGCCGCACCAGCGGCGCGAACACCTCGGACGCGAACTCCTCCAACCGAACCCGCACAGCGGAAAGCTTTCCCACGCCTCATGCAGCCAGCGAACTACCGCACGCTACTAGCCGGCCCACCCGGTTGCGGTTCGCGGCCGGGCCCGCCGGTTACGGGATCACCACCCGGATCCCGCGCCGCCGCAGATGGAGTCGGGTCCCCCGGGACGAATACGGGGGACGACGAATGTCAGCGTCCGCCGGCAAAGGCCGTCGCAGCGAGGTGATCTCCTTGGACAGCCTGCCGCGGGAGCGTCACAGGGCATGGTCGGCCGGCTCGCCTATCGGAGCCCCTTTTGACGGGGCCCGGCGGCATGCTGGTGTGCACGCACGACCGTGGAGTCGACCGCGACGACCCACTCGAGGTCCCCCTAGCCACCGGCCTGGGCCAGCAGGGCGGTGAAGGCCATCTCCGAGGTGCCGTCCCGCCGCCCCCATCCGTAGCTGGTTGTAAGCGCCCTTCCCCGGCCCGAAGTGCTCAGGCAGGCCCAGGCACGGCGTCCAGGTCCGGTATCTAAACGCGGTCGCGTCGATCACCCGTCGGTGGTCCCGCCGCCGCTCGCCCCGCTGAGGCCTGCGGCAGCCTGCCCCGAGGCGTTCACCACCCCGTAGGCCCGTCGGCGAAGACCGCAGAGCCCACGGCACCCCCTTCGGGGCCCCTGGGCCTGGCCGTCCCGGCCTTCGGCGCGTGGCTTTGTAGCAGCACCTGGTCGGAGAGACGGCCGGGTGGGGCAGGGCCGGGCTCGTGGGTCAGGCGTCGGCGCGGTGGGGGCAGTCGTCTAGGAGGGCGTCGAAGGCTGCCTGCTTGGACTCGTCCGAGAACTCGCGCTCGATGCTCTCGTCGTCCGGCGAGACGATCAGGTAGTGGGAGGCCAGGTAGGAGAGGTCTCCCCAGTGCTCGAGGGTGTGGCCGCGCATGAGGGTTCGGCCGCAGCGCGTGCACTCGATCCACGGCACCAGGAGCAGCTGCGCCAGGTCGCCCTCGGCCCCGAGCTCGGCGGCGTCCAGCACGACGTCGTCGGGGTCGAGCAGCTCTACGGCCGCGGGGCGCCCGTCACCGCCGCACTGGAGGAGTCGGCCGGCGAGATTCTCCCGCTCGCCCCAGATCTCCGACACCACGGATATCTGGGCCCTGTCCGTCTCGCTGAGCCGCACCCGGTGGTCGAGGAGGCCCGCGATGAGCATGCTGAGCCCCGCCTCCTGCTCGCCGATGTCCCAGGCGTCCCGTACGTGCTGCGCCTCGGGCTCCGGCAGCAGCGCCGCGAGCCGGTTCCAGATGACGATCTTGTCGGTCATCGGCCGAGGCTAGCGGCGTCGCCGACCTTTGACACCCCCTCCACCCCGGATGTAGACTTGAGCGGTTGCCTGGAACGGAGACGTTCGGCAACACACCAAGCAGAACCTGACGCAACCCGCGGAATCTCATTCCACGGGTTCGCCCTCGACTCCTCACTCAGGAATCCGAAGCCGGGAAATCCGGTGGAAAACTTCTGATAGAGTCGGACTCGCCGAAAGGGAAACGCGAAAGCGGGAACCGGAAAGCGAAACCCGCTTCGACCGGGAATCGGACACGAAAGAGTCTGATAGAGTCGGAAACGAAG
>NZ_JBEZVK010000174.1:0-3979 GCF_040636955.1 Streptomyces sp. NPDC032472 | reverse complement strand
CCGCCGCCGCACTCGACCGGGCCACGGCCGAGGCGGCGTCCCTCGGCGAGGAGCTGGCGGCCGTCCGGTGGCGCCTGAAGGCCGCCGAGGAAGCAGCGGCTGCGGCGAAGACCCGGCACCACGGCGCCGAGGAGGCCTTGCGCAAGGCCGACCGGGCGGCCCGGACGGCCACGCGCCGCCTGCACGCCGCAGAACAGGCGGCCGAGCCGCCGGGCTGACGGCCGCCCGGCACCGACCACGTTCCCGCGCCCCCCGACCGACGAGGCGACCTGAGTGAGGGGTGGGCACATCCCACCCCCGGCCGTGGGTACGTCGCCCGCCCGACCTGAGTAGCACGGCTCAGGCCGGCCCGCGCCCCCGTGCCGACGATGGGGAACACGCCACAGTCGACCACGGGGGACCGATCCGGATGCTCAGCCGCCTCTCCCACGCCCTGGTGCCCGCGTTCGGGCACCTCGGCGTGACCACCGACCCCGGGGCCGCGTTCGCCCCGGGCAGCATCATCGCCGCCAACCACACCTCCCTCGCCGATCCCGCCGTCGTCCTCGCCGCCCTGCGGCGGCTCGGCGTCGAGCCGGTCGTCATGGCCGCCGCCGGCCTGTGGCGGATCCCGTTCCTCGGGAGCCGTCTCGCCCGGGAGGGCCACGTACCCGTCCACCGCGGGTCCCGGCACGCCGCGGACGCCCTCGACCACGCGGCGGCCGCGCTGGGGGAGGGGCGGCTGGTCCTCATGTACGCCGAAGGGGGCATCCCGTTGCGTACGGACGCCGCCGAAGCCGCGCCCGGCACCTTCCGCAGCGGGCTCGCCCGGCTCGCCGAGCGCACCGGCGCACCCGTCGTCCCGCTGGGCCAGGCCGGGGCCCGCCGCATCACCTCGGGCAACGCGGCGAAGCAGCTCGCGGGCCTGGCCACCGCCCCGCTGCGCCGCCCCGCCCTGCACGTCCACGTCGGGGCACCGATCGGCCTCGCCGGGGACACCGCCGCGCGGACGGAGCAGGCGCACCGCGCCGTCACGCGCGCCTGGCGGGCTGCCGCGGCCCGCCTCGACGAGCCGGCGGCCCTCATCGCACCGGGTCAGGCCGAGGGGGCATTCGATGTGCATTGCTTTTCAGCCGATTTCCCCGATCCGTCCGTACGGCGATGAGAGATCGGTAGCGTCCCGGTACGGAAGATCCGGTGCCGGAAACGGCAGAAAGCTGTATCGGAGGTACGACCATGGCCAACGTGGAAGTGTCGCTGAAGGAAGCGATGACCTCGATCGAAGGGGTGCTGGGGGTGGCGCTGGTGGACTACGCCAGCGGGATGGCCCTGGGCACGCTCGGCGGTGGCAAGGACCTGGACCTGATGGTCGCCGCGGCGGGCAACACCGACGTGATCCGGGCCAAGACCCGCACCATGGAGATGCTGGGCCTCCAGGACGAGATCGAAGACCTGCTGATCACGCTCGGGAGCCAGTACCACCTGATCCGCCTCCTGCGCAATCGCGGCGCCGGCGGCCTGTTCCTGTACCTCGTACTGGACAAGGGCAACTCCAACCTGGCCATGGCCCGCCACCAGCTGCGCCGCATCGAGGCGGAGCTCGAGGTCTAGGCAGCGCGTCGTCCTGACGGCCCCCGCACGCCCATGAGTTGAAGATTTCTTCAACTCGACACATCCAAAACCGGTCAACTGTGGGTGCGTGCGGGCCGGCAGGAAGCGACGATGGACCGCGAGCATGAAGCCGCCCGGCGGTGGGGACGAGCGGGCGGGCGCGGGCAGACGTCCGAGGAGCAGCAGAGCGGGAGTTGTGGGAATGCAGGTACCGCTGTACCAGGCCAAGGCGGAGTTCTTCCGGATGCTCGGCCATCCGGTCCGCATCCGCGTGCTGGAACTCCTCCAGGACGGCCCCATGCCCGTCCGGAGCCTGCTCGCCGAGATCGACGTCGAGGCGTCGAACCTCTCCCAGCAACTGGCCGTCCTGCGGCGCTCGGGCATCGTGGTGTCCACCCGCGAGGGTTCCACCGTCACCTACGCCCTCGCCGGCGGGGACGTCGCCGACCTGCTGCGGGCGGCGCGCCGCATCCTGACGGAGATGCTGGCCGGGCGCAACGAACTGCTCGCCGAACTGCGCCAGGTCGAGCCCGCCCCGACCCGCAGCTGAAGCTCAGGGTCCAGTGGCGGTGGCGGTGGCAGCGGCCGCGGCGCGGGAGGGGGCGGGGGAGGCGCCGATGCCCTCCGAGGCGGCGTCGATGACCTCGTCCAGGACGTCGCGCGAGAGGGCGAGGTCGGCGATCAGGCGGTCGATGCGCTCGCGTTCCACGACCAGTTCGCTGACCAGCTGCTGCGTGGCGAACTCGTTCGGGCCGCCGTCCGAGTCCCGCATGCAGGGGAGCAGCTGCCCGATCTTCTTGCTGCTCAACCCGGCCGCGTACAGCGCCTGGATGCGGATGACCCGGTCGACCGCCCACTCCCCGAACTCCCGGTGGCCGCCGGGAGTCCGCTCGGAGCGCAGGATCCCCTGCTGCTCGTAGTAGCGCAGGGACCGCTCGCTCACGCCGCTGCGCCGGGCCAGCTCACCGATCCGCACCGCCACCCCCGTTTGCTCGTCCCGCCCCGTCCGCCGCGTCGTGGTCCGTGGACGCGGTCCGGGACTTGAACCTGACACTGATGTCACTTCCTACCGTACCGGCATGACGAACACCCAGGTCGACACCGACCTCTTCGAGCCCGCCCGCCTCGGCCCCCTCCACCTGCCCAACCGCCTGGTCATGGCACCGCTGACCCGCAACCGCGCCGGAGCCGACGGCGTTCCGGGACCGCTCATGGCCACCTACTACACGCAGCGCGCCTCCGCAGGCCTGATCATCGCGGAGGCCGCCGCCCCGAACGCCGTCGGAAAGGCGTACCCCAACATCCCCGCCATCCACAGCCCGGAGCACGTGGCCGGATGGCGGCGCGTCACGGAGGCCGTACGGGCGGCCGGGGGCCGGATGTTCCTGCAACTGGAGCACGGTGGCCGGATCGGCCACCCCGACACCAGCGGTCTCGTACCCCTCGCGCCTTCGGCCGTCCCACTGCCCGAGACCATCCACACGGTCGGCGGCCGGCGGGCATCCGTCGTGCCCCGCGCGATGACCCTCGAGGACATCCGGTCCACGGTCGCCGACTACGCCTCCGCGGCCCGCAACGCCATCGCGGCCGGTTTCGAGGGGGTCGAGGTGCACGCGGCGAACGGCTACCTCCCGCACCAGTTCCTGGCACAGGGGACCAACCTCCGCGACGATGCGTACGGCGGCCCCGTCGCCCACCGGATCCGGTTCACGGTCGAGGTGGTCCGCGCCGTCGCCGACGCCATCGGCCCCGACCGAGTGGGCCTGCGCATCTCCCCCGGGAACACGGTCAACGGCATCGAGGAGGGCGACACCGACCGCATCTACCCGGCCCTCGTGGAGGCGCTCGCGGACACCGGCCTCGCCTACCTCCACCTCGTCTTCGCCGACCCGGACCAGCCCCTCTTCCACCGCATACGCCGGGCCTGGCCCGGCACGCTGATCGCCAACCCGGCACTGGGGTGGGGGAAGGACCTGCCCGCCGACGGCGGCCGCGCCGCGGGCGAACGGCTCCTGGCGGCAGGCGCCGACCTGATCGCCCTCGGCCGCGCCTTCCTGGCCAACCCCGACCTCGTCGCACGGCTCCGCCTCGGCGCCCCGCTGAACCCGGTGCGCGACCGGTACATGATGTACACGGGCGGCGAAACCGGATACACCGACTACCCGACGCTGCAGCTGTCGGGGAGCCGCGGTTAGCCGCGGGGGAACGGGGGCCGGCCGGTGCCGGCCGGAACCGGAGCCGGAGCCGCCCGGAACCGGAGCCGCCCGGGGCCGGAGCCGGCCGGCGGTGGTGCCTACGGCGAGGGTTTACCCCCGCCGTGCGGCTACCGCCGCCGTATTCAACCGGCGGGCGGATGCGGCCGCGGTCCGCCCCTCCCTACCGTTTGCAG
>NZ_JBEZVK010000173.1:0-4017 GCF_040636955.1 Streptomyces sp. NPDC032472 | reverse complement strand
CTCAAGAGCGACCGCTTCTTCACCACCGACTACCGGCCCGAGATCTACACCGCCGAAGGCCTGGAATGGGTCGACCGCAACACCATGGTCACCGTGCTCCTGCGCCACCACCCCGAACTCGCCCCGGCCCTGGACGGCGTCACCAACGCCTTCGCCCCCTGGAAGGCCCTGTAGCGGAGGCACCGCCATCAGGACACGGCGCCCGACCCGGGCCGCCGTGTCCTGTCCACGCTGCGCCCCGTACACGGACGAGGCGCTGGTCCTGCGGGCGCAGGGCTGGGCGGTCCTGCGGGCCTTGGCCCTGATCGACATCGGCCGGGCAGGGGACCGGGACCTGCCGGGGGCAAGGCGAGCTGGGGACCGGCGGGCCGGTCGGCCCTCGCCCGTGCGCCGGCCCATCGGCTGAGTGCCGGCTGACGACGCCGGCCGGCCGGCACTCGGGGCCGGGGGGAGCGATCGGTCCGGCTCGGCCCGGGACGGTCCGGTCAGACCAGGTCCGGCTTCCAGATGACGCGGTGGGGGTAGACGTGCGCCGTGGGAGAGAGCTCGTACGAGCCGGCGTTGGCGTCCTCGGCGAGGACCCAGCCCACCCCCTGGTAGGCGAAGGGGACGTCCTCCCGCGGCACGGCGCACCGGCCGGGGTCCGTGAGGACGGTCTGCCCTGCGGGGATGCTCAGGACCTGCGTCCCTGAGGTCTTCGGGCAGGGGTGGAACTCGGTGGCCTGTGCGTACTCCAGGCGCATCTTGACCCTGGCTGCGGCCTGACCGCCGTTGACGATCTTCAGCGCGAAGGACACGCGGTCCGGCTCGACCCGTGCGCACACGCGCCACACGACCGCCCGGGGGCCCTTGAGCAGGGCGCCGCACCGGCTGTCCTCGCCGAGGGATCCCTTCTCCACCCCGCTGGGAGTCGGCGTCACGCCGGCCGCCGGAACCGGTCCCGGACCCGGTCCCGTCGCCGCCGCGGCGGATACGACGGCTGCCTTGTCGCGGGCTTCGTCGCGCCAGAACGCGACTCCCATTGCGCCCGCGGCGAGGACGAGGACGAGGACGGCGGAGCCGATCTTCGCCACCGCCGGTACACGGCCCCACCACGGGCCGGTGGCCGAGGTGGGCGGATCGCCGGGCCCGGCTTCGGCGGAACCGGTGTCCGGGGCGTCCCGGTCCCGGTCGACTGCCGGGCGCTGGAGACGGCGCTGCCGTTGGGCGGCCCTCGCCTCGGACTGCAGCCGGTGCCACAGGGCCAGTTCCTCGTCACCGACCCCGAAGATCTCCGCCAGTGCCGTCAGCACGGCCTTGTCGGGCAGGGTGGTGTGTCCGCGGTCCATGTAGCGGCCCACGGACGAGCGGCCTAACCCCTTGATGTCCTGGCCGCGCAGCCGTTCCTTGAGCTTCGCGCCCAGCCGGTCCAACGGCAGTTTGGATTCCGACGCCTCCCACGCGGTGCGCAGCCGCTCGGCGAGCACCACCCTGGCCGCGTCGGGAGCCCCGTCCGGCTCGGTCCCCGCACCGTCGCGCATGCCCTCGTCTCCCGCCACTGTCCCTCCGTCATCCCGGTTTCCGACGTTTCCGCAGGTCAGTGCCGTGCAGCAGGAACGGGACGAGAGCGGGACGGGAGCGGGAAGCCGCACCCGCCCACCGCTCTGGTGGTACTGCCAGGAGTCCCTCAATCCTGGATCTCGCGAAGCCCCGCACGGCTTGCCGGCCTCGCAGACCACCCCGTGTCCCACTGCATCGGCATCCGTCGACCGTAGCGACATGGATCACTGCGGGCCGCACGAACTCACCTAAGGAGTAACGCAGATGAACATCACCACCTCGTCCCGCCTGGCCCGTTCCGCCGCCGCGGCCCTGGCGGCCGCCTCGATCGGCCTCCTCGCCGGCCTCGCGCCCGGCGCGCAGGCCGAGGAGGCCGCAGCCGTGGTGGCGGGCAGTGCGCCGCAGGACGGTGCGGTCCGGCTGAAGTTCGACAAGAACCGGAAGGACCCCTCCGACTCCCGGCTGTACGTCATCAAGGGTCGCAGCGTGCTGGCCGAGTTCCGGGCGGGGTCCGGGACCACCACCAATGACTGCGAGACGGGCCGCGGCTGGCTGCCCAACGGCACCTACACCGTCGGTCAGCACCACGAGACCTACAACGGCCGGCTGATCAAGGGCTACGCCATCCGCCTGTCCGACAAGAAGTGCAACGACGGCGCGGGCCGCGTACGCAATGAGCTGTTCATCCACAGCGAGATGAACAGGGACGGCAGCCAGGGAAGCACCGAGAAGCGGCGGTGGACCGACAGCAACCCGAACGACTTCCGCTCCAACGGCTGCATCAAGATGCGGCCCGAGGAGATCAAGAAGATGTTCCGCCTCCTGGAACGAAACGGCTGGCCGAAGACGCTGAGCGTCGTCAGCTGACCGCTTCCCACGACGGGTGGTCGTGTCTCCCCGCCGCGGCCCGGGACACACGACCACCCACCTGGCTCCCATCCCCCTGAGCTCCCGGAAGGAGCGACCGCTCCATGCCCCGATGCACCTCATGTGAAGGAAGCGGCGAGTGTGCCGGATGCGACGGGACCGGAGAGCGGGACAGCTTCTTCACCCGCCCCCGGTGCCGGGACTGCGGCGGTGACGGCGTGTGCCAGGCGTGCACGGGCCGCGGCGGAACCACCGGGAGCCGCCCTTCACCACAGACCAAAGGAGACTGACCGATGCCCATCTGGTTGATTGTCGAAGACGGGACGCTCACCACCGACGCAGGAGCGCGTCGGGAGACCAAGATCCTCCGCCGTCTGAACGGCGACAGGACACGGAACGAGGCACTCGTCGAACTGGCCAAGCTGGCCAGGAGCCACCGCCCCGACTCCCTCAAGGGCACCTCGTACACCGTGGCCCGCGACGAGGACGGCTCGTTCTGGTTCCTCCCCAGGCCCGGCACACCCCACACCGCGCGCACCCTCCGCCTGATGGAAGAAATACGCCGCTGACGCTGCCGCCGGTCTCGTGCACCGGGGGCGGAGTTCTAGCGGTGCGGGAGGGCCGCGTCGCAGAAGACGCAGTAGAAGTGGCCCTCCCGCACGATGTTGTGCTCTCGGCACGCAGGGCAGCGGCGGAACACCACCTCGCGGGTGAAGCCGTCCGGGCGGCCGAGCCCCGCCCGGTCCACGGCCCGGGCGACGGCCGGCCACGACGCGGCGTCGGGGCAGTATCCGGTCGACAGGTTGCTGACCTCGGTCACCTGCCATCCCGCTGTCCCGGCGCCGAACCCCATCTCGCCCGCGCTCAGCACCGCGCTCCCGCCGGCGCACGCAACGTGCTCGCTGCGGCGCGGAGCCAGCCACAGGACGCCGTCGGTGCCGATGACGCACGTGAAGGGCTCGGCCAGTTCGTCCGGTGTGCGGGCCGTTGCCCAGCGCGCGAAGTCCGCGGCGGTGCGGATGGCCGTCCCGCCGCCCGCCCCTTCCCGGAGGGCGGACTTCACGTGGTCGGGCCCCACGTACGGATAGGCCGGTTCGGGCGTGCTCATGCCGGTAACCGTAGATGACGCCGCCGATGGCTACCGGGTGAGCCAGGAACGGAGGCGTTGCTCGCAGTGGAGGATGGTGTGGGTGGAGACGCGTTCGTCGACCTTGTGAGCCAGCAGGGCGTCGCCCGGGCCGTAGTTGACGGCCGGGATGCCGATGGCGTTGAGGCGGGCGACGTCCGTCCAGCCGAACTTGGGCATCGGGCGCCCGCCGACCGCCTCCATGAACGCGGCCGCCGCCGGGTGGGAGAGGCCGGGCAGGGCGCCGGCGTTGTGGTGGGCCACCGTGAGCTCCTCCACCCCGCAGTCCGCGAACACCTCGCGGACGTGGGCGAGGGCCTCGGCCTCGCTGCGGTCGGGGGCGTAGCGGAAGTTGACGGTGACGGTGCACGCGTCGGGGATGACGTTGTCGGCGACGCCGCCCTCGATGCGGACCGCGTTGAGGCCCTCGTGGTACTCCAGGCCGTCGATCACGGGCTTGCGCGGCTCGTACGCGGCGAGCCGCG
>NZ_JBEZVK010000172.1:0-4100 GCF_040636955.1 Streptomyces sp. NPDC032472 | reverse complement strand
CGACCTGTTCACGCTCACCGTCGACCAGCTCACCGCCGCCTCCGGCAGCGCCAGGCGGGGCGCCAAGCTGGCCGAGCAGATCACGGCCGCCAGGTCCCGTCCCCTCAGCCGGGTCTTCTGCGCCCTGGGGGTGCTCGGCACCGGGCGCAGCATGTCACGGCGCATCGCCCGGCACTTCGGCACGATGGAGGCGATCCGCGAGGCCGACGCGGCCGCCATGCAGGACGTGGAGGGGATCGGCCCGGAGAAGGCCCCCGTCATCGTCGAGCAGGTCGCGGCCCTGGCCCCGGTCATCGACAAGCTGATCGCAGCGGGAGTCAACCTGGCCGAGCCGCAGGAGCCTGCGGGCGCGCAGGGTCCGGGGCCGCTGGACGGCAAGGTCGTGGTGGTCACGGGCAAGATGGCCGGGCCCTTGGAGGGCTTCGGGCGGACCGAGATGAACCTGCTGATCGCGAAGGCCGGCGGGCGCGCGGGCAGCAGCGTCAACTCGAAGACCACGATCCTGGTCGCCGCACCGTCCGCGAGCGGCAAGCCCAGTTCGAAGGCGGTCAAGGCGGCCGAGCTGGGCGTCGAGGTCCTCGCACCGGAGGCCTTCGCCGAACTGGTCGCCGCTCACCTGGACTGAGCAGGGCGCACAGAGCCCGGGCAGGCGGCGCACGCCTTCCGTGTCATCCGCCCCCGGGTTCGCGGCGGCGGAAGGCGGCCCGGTAGGCGCTCGGGCGGTGGCCGGTGTGGCGGGCGAAGAGGGCGGCGAAGGTGCCGGGGTCCTGGTAGCCCACGGCGGCCGCGACGGCGGCGACGGTGCGGTCGGTGGTCTCCAGGAGGTGGCGGGCGCGGCGGACGCGGGAGGCCTGCAGATGGTTGAGCGGGCTGCGTCCGGTCTCCTCGGCGAAGCGGCGCAGCAGTGTGCGGGTGCTGACCCGGAAGGCGGCAGCGAGCGCGGCGAGATCGTACGGCTCGGCGAGGTGCTGGTCGAGCCTCCGCATGACCTGCTGGGAGAACTCCCGGCCGGGCTGCGGCAGGAGCCTCGGGTCGACGTACGGGGTCTGGGAGGTCCGCGCGTCGTCGACGAGCGCCACCCGGGCGGTGGTGCGGGCCACCCGGGCGCCGCTGTGCCGGCGGATCAGGTCCAGCGCGAAGTCGTACATGGCGGAGAAGGCGGCCGTGGTCGTCACCCCCGTGTCGGTGACGACCAGGTGCTCGGGCCGCACGTCGGCGTCCGGGCAGCGCCTGGCCAGTTCGCCGGCGTGCAGCCAGGAGGTGGTGGCCCGGCGCCGGTCGAGGAGCCCGGCCTCGGCGAGCAGGAACGCGCCCACGCAGAGGGAGACGACGGCGGTACCGGCGGCGGCCTGCGCGCGGATCGCCTCGATCTCGGGGGCCAGCCGCGCGAGCCGCGCGCCGAGGTCGTCGTCCGGGCGCAGTTCGAAGCCGGGGACCACCAGGACGTCGACCTCGCGCAGGGGACGCACGTCCAGGCTCGCGCCGCCCGAGGCGGTGACGCGGCGGCGGGGCGAGAGGACCGACACCCGGTAGCCGGGCGCGTCCGGTCCGGCCACGTGTCCGGCCATCGTCAACAGGTCGGGGACGCCGAACACTTCGGACGCGAAGCAGTCCGGGTACGCCAGGACCCCGACCCGCAGCGCACCCGGTCCGGCGCCCCGACCCGCACCGTCCTCCGGCTGCAGCGTCACCTCTGCCTCCGCCTCCGCCATCGCCCTCGTACTCCTCCGGTGTCCCCGCGGCCCGGGGTAGCCGACCCCGCGTACGGCTCGCCCTGGTCCGCCCGGCCTGCGCGTGGCGCGATTGCCCCCGGCCTTGGCGATCCGGCCCCTGACCCGGCGGCCGGTGCCGGACCAGGCTGGCCCCATGAGCAACGACGATCCGATCACCGACTTCACCCGCCGGAGCATGGCCGTGGAGGGGGTGGAGAAGACGGTGTACGTGGCCGGGGCCGGGCCCGCGGTCGTGGTGCTGCCCGAGATGCCGGGCATCAGCCCCGACGTCCTGCGGCTCGCGCGCTGGGTGCGGGACGCGGGCTTCACCGTCCACGTACCCTCCCTGTTCGGAACCGACGGCGCCTTCCCCACCGTCGAGGGCGGCCGGGAGGTGGTCCGCCGCGCCTGTGTCAGCGCGGAGTTCCGCGCCTTCGCCGGGGGTGGCACCAGCCCGGTGACGCTGTGGCTGCGCGGCCTGGCCCGCCAGGCACACGGCGCGTGCGGCGGGCCGGGGGTGGGCGCGATCGGCCTGTGCTTCACCGGCAACTTCGCCCTCACCATGGCCTTGGAACCCGCGGTGATCGCCCCCGTGGTCAACCACCCGTCGCTGCCGCTCGACGATCCCGGCGGCCTCGAACTCGACGCGGCGGACGCGCGCGCGGTACGCGACCGGCTGGACCACGACGGACTCTCCGTCCTGGCGTACCGCTTCGAGGGCGACCGCTGGTGCACGGGGCAGCGCTTCGCCGCCTACCGCGCGCTGCTCGGCGACGCCTTCGACGGGCGCGTCCTGCCGGACAGCGCGGCCAACCCGGCCCCGCCGCCCTTCTTCGCCGACCTGGTCGAAACCCCGCACAGCGTCGTCACCGCCCATCTCGTCGACGAGGCCGGCCACCCCACCGTCCGGGCCCGCGACGAGATCCTCGCCTTCCTCACGGAGCGCCTCCACCCGCACGGGAACCGGCCGGGGCCCGCCACCTGACCGGTCCGGCAAGCACTCCGGACGCGGGGTCAGAACCAGTGCAGGCAGTGCGGGGTGCGGTCGGCGCGGAAGAGGGCGTCGGCGAGGACGGCCGCGTCCGGGCGGTGGGCCCGGACGTGTCCGGCCCGCACGAGCGTGCTCGGGGCGGTTCCGCCGAGGTAGATCGAGCCCAGGTCGCTGACGTCCAGGGACAGGTCGGGCTCCCGGCCGGTCGGGACGCAGTCGGCCTTGCCGTCCCGGACGGTCAGCAGATAGCGGCCGTGCTCGCCCAGGAACGCGTCGGCGACGTCGAGGACGAGCTCGCCGTCCGTGAACCAGCCGCGCGAGGTCAGCGCACGCGGCACGTCCAGCAGCCGCACCCAGAGCCAGTCGGTGTCGCCGGTGACCTCGCCGGCGCGGAAGTCCTCGAACTGCCAGCGCAGCGGGTGCCCGGTCGGGACGTGCTTGAACACGATCCGGGTGACCAGGTCGTGCGCCAGCAGGAACCGGGCCAGGGCCGTGTACACGGCGTCGCCGGTGGCGATGGTCTCGTCGACGGTCAGGGTTTCGGACTCGCCGATCGAGTAGCTCGCGTACCCGTCCGGGACCCCGTCGGCGTCCCGGTGGACGGCGATGTACCGCGGCGCCCGCGAGATCGGCGGCTGGCCTGCGCCCAAGGACCACCAGCGGTGCGGCCGGGACAGCGCTCCGGGCTGTGCGCGGCGGTACCAGTCGTAGACCTCTTCCAGGATCCCGCCGCACTCGGCACGCCGCAGCACCTCGATCGAGCCGGTGTCCGAGCCGGTCGCCGGGGTGTCGGCCGCGCCGCGTGCCCGGGGAAGGGCCAGGGCCGCCTGGTGGCGCGGCACCGCCAGCCGCGCCGTGTAGGTCGCCGGTCCGTAGCCGAACCGGCGGTAGATCAGGGCCTCGGAGGCGAGCAGTACGGAGAGGCACTCCCCGCGGTCGCGCAGCGCGGTGAGCTGGTGCCGCATCATCGCGGTGAGCACGCCCTTGCGCCGGTGCGAGGGCAGGACGCCGACGGCGGTGACCCCCGAGGTCGGCAGGAGTACCTCACCGGGCAGGGTGAGCTCGAAGGAGTACGCACCGGCGGTGCCGACGGGCCGCCCGTCCGCGGTCCAGGCGATCAGGTTGCGGTCCATTTCGTACGCAGACCAGAACACCCCGCCGCCGTCCTCGCCCGGGGTCTCCGGGAAGCGCCCGAACGCCGCATGGACGGTGTCGATGAAGACCTCGTGGTCCTGGTCGGTCGTGGGACGAATGTCCATTGCTGCCGCTGCCTCCCCTGGATACCGACACCAC
Organism: Streptomyces sp. NPDC032472; assembly: GCF_040636955.1. NCBI lineage: Bacteria > Bacillati > Actinomycetota > Actinomycetes > Kitasatosporales > Streptomycetaceae > Streptomyces > Streptomyces sp. NPDC032472. Next base: position 104 of record NZ_JBEZVK010000172.1, on the reverse strand, counting down.
GACCGCGGTGTCCCGCCACAGTGGACCGTCACCGCGTCGGCCGGTCAAGCGGATTACGCGGGGACCCGCGCCGGCGCGGGGGTGGGGGTGGGAGGCACAGCCCC
>NZ_JBEZVK010000171.1:0-4126 GCF_040636955.1 Streptomyces sp. NPDC032472 | reverse complement strand
CCGGGACCAGGCGCCGCCCGGCCGGGTCCGGGGCCCGGACGTAAACTGAAGGCGCCCCGCGCGCCCCGCGCGGGGCGCGCCGGACGGGTCTCCGGCCGGGCGGCCGGGAGCGTGACGGCGCCGGGCGGCCGGGAGCGTGACGGCATGGACCGGATCGAGATCATGACCACCCCGTCCCTGGGCGACAGCAGTTACCTGCTGGTCAGCGGTGACGAGGCCGCGCTGGTGGACCCGCAGCGGGACAGCTGGGACCTGGTCGGGTCCTGTGCGGCGCGCGGGATACGCGTCAGGTACGTCCTGGAGACGCACGTGCACAACGACTACGTCTCCGGCGCCCTGGAGGTCCGCGCCGCCACCGGGGCCACCGTGGCCGGGCCGGCCCGTGCGCCGTACGCATTCGACCACCTGGGGCTGGCCGAGGACGACGAGATCACCGTCGGGGAGGCCACCGTACGGGCGATGGAGACGCCGGGACACACCCGCGAGCACACCTCGTACCTGGTGTACGGGAACGCGCGCGACCGCGACCGGGAGGCCCCGGCGGCGGTGTTCACCGGGGGCAGCCTGCTGGTGGGCTCCGCGGGCCGCACCGACCTGTCCGGCGAGCACCTCACCGAGGAGCTCGCGCGGGCCCAGTTCCGCTCGCTGCGGCGCCTCGCGCTGCTGCCGGACACCACGCGGGTCCTGCCGACGCACGGCGCGGGCAGCTCCTGCTCCGCGGGCCCGGCCGCCTCGGGCCGTACGAGCACCGTGGGCGCCGAACGGCGGAGCAACCCGGCGCTTGCGGCGCGGGACGAGGAGGACTTCGTCGGGTCGCGGACGACGGGGCTGACGCCCTTCCCCGCGTACTTCCACCACATGGCGCCCATCAACCGGGCCGGTCCCGGCGTGCTCGGCGGGCCGCCGCAGCTGCGGCCGCTGACGCCGGCCGCGGTCGAGGGGCTGCTCGGCGGCGGCGCCTGGATCGTCGACGGGCGCGAGCGCGGGACGTTCGCCGCGGCCCATGTGCCCGGATCGATCTGCGACGAGCTCGACGACCGGTTCGCGAGCCTGGTCGGCGAGGTCGTGCCGTTCGGCACCCGGCTGGTCCTGGTGCTGCCCGAGCCCGTGGCGGAGGCGGCCCGGGAGGCCGTGGTCCAACTGCTGCGGATCGGCTACGAGAACGTCGCGGGGCACCTGGCCGGCGGCATCGGGGCCTGGGCGGCGGCGGGACGGCCGCTGCGCAGCTTCCCCACCGCCGAGGCGGCCGAGCTGGCCGGGCACGTGCGGGAGCACCGCGTCCTCGACGTACGCCCCGACCGGCCGGAGGGCGGGATCCCGGGCACGCTCGCGGTACCGCTGGCGGAACTGCCGCGGCGGCTCGGCGAGTTGCCGCGCGACCGGGAGGTGTGGACGGTGTGCGGCAGCGGCCGCCGGGCGACCGTCGCGGCGAGCCTGCTGGACCTGGCGGGCATTCCCGTACGGGCGGTGGTCACGGGCGGGGTGGAGGACCTCTCGGCGGCTGCGTGAGGGCCGTGGACCGGCGGGCTGACGGCCGGCGGGCTGACGGCCGGCGTACTGATCGCCCCGGCCGGCCCCCCTGGGTGGGGCGGGCCGGCAAGGCGGGACCGGGCGGATCGGAACGCCGTTCGCCCGGGGTTCAGGCGGGCAGGGCGAGCAGGAGCAGGGGCCGGCTCGTGGGCTGCGGGGATCCGCCGGCCGGTTCGAGGGTGAGGCCGACTCCGTTCGCCCCCCGGATGCCGCCGTCCAGGACGGTGGCCCCGTCGTGCGCCAGCAGGCCGGCCGGGCGCATGGTGCCGTGGTCGTCGAACCACAGCTGGTACGTCCTGCCCTCCCCCGGGTCCGGCAGTCCCGCGCCGACGAACACCGCCTTGTCCTGCTGCCGGGAGCTGACCACGGAGGTGGCCGCGCCGCCGGCGGTGCGGCCGCGCACCGTACGGGCGTCCGGTGCGGCCATCACCGCGGCCAGGTCCTGCAGCCGCCGCTCCCCGGCCTGCGCCTGGTCCCGGGCCCGGTCGGCGCCCTGCTCCTGTCGGACGGCGACGCCCGCGAGCAGGGCCGCCGCCGCGACGCTCGCGGCGAGCACCATGACCCGGGCCCGTCGGCGCAGCACCGCGGCAAGGGCGGGCCCGCCGCCTGCGGGAGCGTCGGACTCCGCGAGGAGCGGGGGCAGTTGGCGTACGGAGTCGATGTCGAACAGGACCGCGTCCTTCATGCGCGGCGGCGGGGGCAGGGCGGCCGCACCGGCCAGCCGGGCGGCGGTGGCGGCGAATCCGTCGACCTCCTGCCGGCAGGGGGTGCAGTCGGCGAGGTGGGCGGTGAAGGCCTCGTGTTCGGCGGGCTGGAGGGCGTCGAGGGCGTACGCGCCGGTGAGGGTGTGCAGTGCGTGGTCGTGCTTGTCCTGTTTCATGTGGTCACCCCCATGCAGTCGCGCAGCCGGATCAGCCCGTCGCGCATCCGGGTCTTGACGGTCGGAAGCGGGGTGCACAGCGTCTCGGCGACCTCGCGGTAGGTCAGCCCCTGGTAGTACGCGAGGGTGACGGCCTGGCGCTGGATCTCGGTCAGCCCGCGCAGGCAGCGCCGCACCTGCTCGCTCTCCAGGCGGGTCTCGACCTGTTCGGCCACCTCGTCGAAGGGGCGGGCCTGCGCCCGGGCCGCCTCGTCGTGCTCGCGGTTGCTCGCGGCCTGGGCGGAGCGGACCCGGTCGACGGCGCGGCGGTGGGCGAGGGTGGCCGCCCAGGTCGTCACGCTGCCCTGGTCGGGGCGGTAGCGGGCGGCCTGCCGCCATAGGTCGATCATGACTTCCTGGGTCACTTCCTCGGACTGGGCGCGGTCGCGCACGACTTTGACGACGATCCCGAAGACGGTGCCGGACAGGGCGTCGTAGAGGTCGGAGAAGGCGTCCTTGTCGCCGCGGGCGACGCGGGCCATCAGCTCTTCGAGCGGGGGCACTCCGGCGTCAGGGAGGCCGAGGGTCAGGGGTTGCCTCACCGGGCGGTCTCCCCTCCTCGGGGGCGGGGATGGGAGCGGGGGCAATGGCTCGGGCACCGGGCGCAGTGGGGTGCGGGGGTGGCGGGTGGTCCGCCGGGATCCGTCCATCGCATGGCAGTCCTTCGGTGTCGGGGGTCGGGCGCCGGGTGCCCGGAGACAGGCTTGACGGATCTTCGTAGCGGACGGGGGTGCGGATTGGCCCGGTCTCGCGTCCAATTCATCACCGGAGTGAGTGATTTCGGGGCCGTCTGCATGTGCCTGCATCCGGGCGCGACCGTGGTGCCGAAGGAGGGGCGAAGACCCGGAGCCGGAGGTTCCGGGTCTTCACGGGCGGGCCGGCGTCGACGGGGCGCGGGCCTGCCGCGGGCGTGGCGGCGGTCGGCGGCGGCCACCCCCCGCACCGCTTGCCTGCTTGCCTGCTTGCCGCGGTAAGACGGTCCAATCCGCTCGGCGCGGGGCGCCGAATGGCGAGTGTGAACAGCTTCCGCAAGCGCCCCGTACGGATCACGGCGGGGGCCGCGTCCGGCCTGCTGTCGGCGTACGCCGTCCTGGCCGTCGGAGAGTGGGCCGCCGCGCCGGTACGTCCGGAGGCCGGGCCGGTGGCCGTGGTCGGCGGGGCCGCCGTCGACCGCGCCCCGGCCGCCGTGAAGGACTTCGCGATCCGGACCTTCGGCGAGGACGACAAGCGCGTCCTCCTCCTCGGCATCCTGGCCGTCCTCGCGCTGTGCGCGGCCGGGCTGGGGGTCCTGGGCGCGGTGTCGCCCCGCCACCGGCGTGCGGCGAGCGCCGGGGCCGCGGCCTTCGGGCTGGTCGGGGCGGCGGGCGCCGGCCCCGGTGGCGGCGGCCGCGGTGCCGAGGGCGCCGGCCAGGAAGCCGCTGCATGGTCACCACCTCGGGTTCCGGATCCGCGTACCGGGTCAACGGCGCGGCGAGCGTGGTGTGCGGCAACGTCCGGACCGCGAACGCCACGGTCCACATCATCGACACGGTCCTGATGCCGAAGTAGTCGTTCATCGGGTGGCAATCTTGCCGACCGCCTCCTTCAGGTCGGCGGCGAACTCGGCCCGCCACTGCGCCGAGAGCCGCCGGCCCAGGACCTCCTGGGCCGCGAGCGGGGCGGACCGGCGCAGGCAGG
>NZ_JBEZVK010000170.1:0-4131 GCF_040636955.1 Streptomyces sp. NPDC032472 | reverse complement strand
GGGAGGGGCGCCGCGGAGGTAGGAACGGTCGGTGCGCAGGGCGACGGCCCGCCGGACGATGCCGGGAGCCACCGCATGGGCGGCGGCGAGCGTGTGGGCGTACGGGCCCACCAGCACCCGGCGGCGCGGCCTGCGGGCGGTGCGCACGACGGTCCGCGCGATCCGTTCGGGCGTGGCCAGGGGCGGCAGCGAGCGCAGCCCGCGGCCGGTGTGGTTCGCCGCGTGCCGGAAGAAGGGCGTGTCCACGCCCGCCGGAAGGACGGTGCAGACGGCGATCCGCCGGTCCCCGAGGAGGGCGAGCTCCTGGCGCAGCACCTCGTCGAAGGTGGTCAGCGCGGCCTTCGACATGGAGTAGGCGCCCATGTACGGGGCTTCGAGGCGCGCGCCGAGCAGGGAGGCGATGTCGATGAGGACGCCCCCGCCCTGGCGGCGCATGACCGGTACGGCGGCGCGCGCCGCGTGCACGGCGCCGATGACGTTGACCTCCAGCAGTCGGCGCAGTTCCTGCGGCGGCGTCTGGTCGAACCGCCCGAGGATTCCCACACCCGCCGCGTTGACCCAGACGTCGATCCGGCCGAAGCGGCGGGTGGCGGCCGCGGCCAGGGCCGTCACGGCCGCCCCGTCGGTCACATCGGTGGGCACCGCGAGCGCTGCGCCGCCGCGCTGCCGGCACTGTGCGGCGACCCGGTCCAGTTGGGCCGCGCTGCGGGCGGCCAGGACGACGTGCGCACCGCGCCCGGCACAGGCCAGCGCGGTGGCCCGGCCGATCCCGCTGGAGGCTCCGGTGACGACCACGACGGCGCCGCGCATCGGCACCCCCGCTCCGGCTGCTCCGTTTGCTCCGGCCATCGGCACCACCTCCCCGACGCCTGCCGGACTCCGGACTTCTGCCCCGGTCGGCGCCGGTCATACGGAGGTGGTGGGCGCGGGCCGCCTTCGCGCGTCCCTTCGCCGTTTCACCGTGTTCTCGCCCCGCCGCTCACGACCTCCGGTCCGCGTCCTGCCGCCGCTGGTCGGCAGCCTGCCGGACGCGGTCGGTGTGCCGGGAGAGGGCGTGGATCCGGTCGGCGAGCTCGGGGTGGCCGGGGCGCAGGTGCGGTTCGGCGGCGGCCAGCGGCCCGAGCAGGCCGGCCGCGTCGTCGCCGGCGAGGGCGTCGCGCACCTCGCCGACCGATGCGGTGCCGCGGCTGTCGAGGCCGGTCAGGGCGCTGACCTGGCCGGCGAGCTGGCGCAGGTCCCCGGCGTTGTCGCGGGCCCAGGTGTTCACGCTGCGCTGGGCCGCGCGGTGGTCGCGGGTGGCCTGGACGCGCTGCTCGCCCGTACTGCCCGCGGCTCCCGGCCGCAGCCGCAGGTAGCGGCGCTCGGCGGCCTGCCGGCTGGCGACGCCGAGGGGTGCGGCCAGTTCCGCCCAGCTCGCCCCGGCTGCCCGGGCCGTCTCGATGAGCCCGCTCTCCCAGGCCGCGAGGCCCTCGCGCACCTCCCGGAGCAGCAGCAGCGCGGCGAGGGCCGCCTGCGCGTCGTCGGGGCGGTCCGCGCGCTGGTCCTGGGCGCTCTGCATGGCCCGGTCGATCGCGTCGAGGGCGGCTGCGGCGGCCAGGAACGACGCCGGCGAGCCGGGCGGTCCGGCCGATCCGGCCGGTCCGGGATGCGGCGGCGGGATGTCGGTCACGTCTTCTTCACCTCCGGGTTCGCGGGCCGGCGGGCTCACCGGATCGGGGGACCACTCTATCCCCGGTGGGTCGGTGTCATCCATAGGGTGACGTCGATGCTTGTCATCGTTTCGATGACATGTTACAACTGGAATATCTCAAGCGCACTGGCATCCCAGCCAAGACGATGGAGGTGTTCTCCCATGCTGATGCGCACCGATCCCTTCCGTGAGATCGACCGCCTCACCCAGCAGCTGCTGGCCCCGGGCACCTGGTCCAAGCCCTCCGCCATGCCGATGGACGCGTACCGGGAGGGCGAGGTCTACGTGATCGCCTTCGATGTGCCCGGCGTGTCCAAGGAAGCCATCGAGATCGACGTCGAGCGGAACATGCTGACGGTCAAGGCCGAGCGCCGGCCCGTCGCGAAGTCGGACCAGGCCCAGATGGAGCTCTCGGAGCGGCCCCTGGGCGTCTTCTCGCGGCAGATCATGCTGGCCGACACCCTGGACACCGAGCACATCGAGGCCGACTACGACGCAGGCGTCCTGACCCTGCGCATCCCGATCGCCGAGCGCGCCAAGCCGCGGAAGATCGCGATCGGGGACGGCGCCCGCAAGCAGATCAGCAGCTGATCCGAGGCACGCCCCGGCGCCGGTGTCCGGCCCGCCACGCACCACCGCCCCGTATTCCGGGCGGTGGTGCGCGGCGTGCGGGCTGCTCGGGCACCGCTCCGGGCGCGCCTCCGCCCTGTCCCGCCCCCACGAGACGAAAGGCCGCTCTCCCATGTTCGACCAGCCCGCCGTCCGCCGGCAGGCACCCGTCCCCGGCTACGACCGGATGCTGGAGACCGTCCGCTACGAAGGCGCCTACCCCACCCTCGAACGGGCCGACGAGACGGTCCGCCGGGTCATGGCCGCCCTCGGCCGCGAGTTGACCGGCGACGTCCGCGCCGACCTCGCCGCCCGCCTCCCCCTCGAAGCGGCCCTGGCCCTCACCGCGGCCGTTCCCGACGCGGACCGCCGCACCGGCTGGGGCTTCGTCAAGGACCTCGCCGTGCGCAGCGGAATCAGTCCGGCCGTCGCACGCTGGGACACCGGCGCCGTCCTGTCCGTCGTCGCCCGCCTGGCCGGTCCCGACCTGCTCTCACGCATCCTGCGCGCCCTGCCCGAGGGGTACGCGCTCCTGTTCGGACAGGCCGAACTGACACGCCGCCAGGAGGCCTGAGGCAGGGCGACCGCCTCGCGCCACGGCCGGCCGCGGCCCGCCGCCGCGGCCCGGCACGGCCCTGCGAACCGGCGGCGGGGGAGCGGGGCCGTCAGGTCCGGTCGCGGGTTTCGTCCACGATCGGCAGGGCGGCGGCGCGCCGCCGCCGCATGACGCTCGCGTACACGCCGAGCCCGAGCAGTCCGGCGCCCATCATGATCAGTCCGACCACGTCCAGGTTCACGCCGTCCATCTGCCAGTCGCTCGCGAAGGTGAGGATGGCCCCCACCACGATCAAGGCGATGCAACCGCCTATGCCACCCATACGAGTTGCCTCCTCGCCAGAGGATCGGTTGGTTGGTCGCAGGCGCGGCTACCCGCACCGCCCCGGCCGAAACGGATCCGAGGTGGGCGCGCATCCGGGAGCTACACCGTTGCGTGCGGCGCTCCGTCGCCGGACGCCCCCTCCATCGCCTCGACGGCGGGCGCCGGCGGGGCGGTGAGAGGGCCGGCGAGGTAGGCCAGCAGTCCGGCGATCTCGTGGTCGGCCTCCGCCGGATGGCGGAAGCGCGCGCCGGGGGCGATGACGTACCGGTTGCGCCGGCCGTCCCGGGTCCGCGTGAGGTACCCGTCCGCCTCCAGGTCCGTGACGATCGCCTGAACGGTGCGCTCGGTCAGGCCGCAGACGGCCGCGATGTCGCGCAGCCGGACCCCCGGGTCGCGCGCGATGGCGATCAGAACCCGGGCGTGGTTGGTCAGGAAGGTCCAGCGGTTCCTGCGGGACCCCGTGTGCTCGCTCTCCACGCCGCCATTCTTGAGCCATGACTCACGAAAAGCCAATCCTGAACTTCTTTTCCGGTATTGCTTGACGTGTGTCCGCAGCCACGGCAGGGTCTGTAGAGCCGGACGGATGCCCTCCGTACGGCGAGCAAGCGCGCACCGCACCGCAAGCCCCCGTGCCCAAGGAGCGAAGACGATGACTTCCACGGCCGCAGTCGAGGCCAGGATCCCGACGACGACCATCCCCCGCGCCCGGACCGGTGGCGTCGCAGACGCCCCCGCACTCAGCGGGCTGCCGGACGTGCCCTGCCCCTCCGAACTGCCCACCGGCGAGGCCCGAGAGCTGACCCGCGTGTTCTTCGCACGGCTGCGGAGCCTCGAAGAGGGAACCCCCGAGTACCGGTACGTGCGCAGCACGCTCATCGAGATGAACATCTCACTGGTGCACTTCGCCGCCCGCCCGTTCCGGGACCGCCCCGGCGGTCCCGAGAACGAGGAC
>NZ_JBEZVK010000169.1:0-4218 GCF_040636955.1 Streptomyces sp. NPDC032472 | reverse complement strand
CCCGGGTCGACCCCCGGCCGTTGCCCCCAAACGCCACAACCCCGCGCCGGTGCCGGGGTGGGGGCCGGCGGGGCCCGGCCCCGCCCGGCCCCCCCCCCCACGGCCCCCGCCCGCCGCGACGGGGCCCCGAGGCGCAGGGCCGGTGCCGGCAGCTGCCGACCCGGCGAATCTACGCGCGGGGGCCGCCCCGGTTCGCCCATCCACGGGGTGAATTCCGTCTACCCCCCAGGGTGGCCATGCTCTACAACCAGGGTGGTACTCAAGGGGGTTGACGGTGGCCCGCGAGGGGCGGTGGTCCCGGCCCACGGGGTCCGGCCCCGCGGCGGCCCGGCGGTCCTGACGGCAGGGCCCCGGCCCGCGGCTGCGGATGCGGGCGCCCGCAGCCGCCCCCACAGTGGGACCCATGGGCATCAACGACTACAGCGGCGGCCCTGGCGCCGACCAGACCGGCGTCCTCGTCGTCACGACGAACGACGTCCCCGGCTACCGCGTCGAGCAGGTCATCGGCGAGGTCTTCGGCCTGACCGTGCGCTCCCGCCACCTCGGCAGCCAGATCGGCGCCGGCCTGAAGTCGATGATCGGCGGCGAACTGAAGGGCCTGACCAAGACCCTCGTCGAAACCCGCAACCAGGCCATGGAGCGCCTCATCGAGGCGGCGAAGGCCCGCGGCGCGAACGCCGTCCTGATGATGCGCTTCGACGTGACCGACGCCGCGGACGTCGGGACCGAGGTGTGCGCGTACGGCACGGCCGTCGTCCTCGTCCCCGCCGGTTCGTGACCCGGGGCTGCCGAGCGGAGCCCGGTACGGGAGGGGGAAAGACGTAGGCAGTGAGCCGGGGCTTGCCCCCTGAGCCATCGAACGCGGGGGAGCCGCAAGGGTTCAACTGCCGTGCGGGACCAGTCCACCGGATGGAGCAGGCGGCGGGTCCGGGCCGCCCGGCAGGGGCTCGGGCGGCGAACCATATGCTCAGGGCATGTACCGCCAGCCCGAGTCCGCCCCGGAGTCCGAGTCCCGGCCCGTCCCCGACGTCTCCGTGATCATCGCCGTGTACAACGCGATGCCGTACCTCACGGTGTGCCTGGAATCGGTTCTGGGCCAGAGCCTGGGCGCCGGGCGCATGGAGGTCATCGCGGTCGACGACGGCTCCACGGACGGCAGCGGGGCCGAGCTGGACCGCTTCGCGGCCCGCCACCCGCACCTGCGGGTGCTGCACCAGCCGAACTCCGGCGGCCCGGGGGCCCCGCGCAACCGGGCCCTGGACCTGGCCCGCGGCCGGTACGTCTTCTTCGCCGACGCCGATGACCACCTCGGCCCCGAAGCGCTGCAGCGGCTGCTGGACATGGCCGAGGCGGAAGGCAGCGACGTGGTCCTGGCCAAGCAGGTCGGGCTCGGCCGCACGGTGTCGGAGAAGGCCCACCGGCACGCCCCGCAGGCAGACCTCTACACCTCGGAGGTCTACCGGTCCCTGCACTCCGCCAAGCTGATGCGCCGCCGGATCATCGAGGAGGGACGCCTGCGCTACCCGGAGGACCTCTGGTACGGCGAGGACCAGCTCTTCGTCACCTCCGTGTACTTGGCCGCCGCCCGGATATCCGTCGTCGGCGACTACGACTGCTACTTCCTGCGCCGCCGTGACGACGGGCAGAACCTCACCAGCCGCACCCGCACCGCCCACGAGACGGTCGCGCACATCGAGCGGGTCATGGCGCTGGTCGCCGAGCGGGTGACCGACCCGGTGGGACGGCGCCGGATGCTCGGCCGGCACTTCCGCAGCCTGCTGCGCACCGCCCTGCGCCCGGCCGTGGCCGCCCGCCACGGCGATCCGGCGTTCACGGCGGAGGTCTACGCCCGGGCCCGGACCCTCGTGGAGACGTACTGGACGCCCGACACGGGCGGCGAGCTGCCGCGCATCGACTGGATCCGGCTGTACGCGTTCGCCTGCGGCCCGCTGCCCGCCTTCGAACAGCTCATGGAGTACGACCCCGCCGAGGAGCCCCCGCCGCGCGAACTCGTCGAAGGCGGCCGCGTCTACCGCTGCTACCCCCTGTTCCGGGATCCGGCCGCGGCGCTGCCGGACGTGCTGTTCGATGTGACCGACACCCTCAAGGCCCAGCACCAGCTGGCGTCGATGACCTGGCAGGGCCGCCGGATCCGGCTCACCGGCCACGCCTGGATCCAGAGCCTCGGCACCGGCCGCATGGAGAGCGAGCTCGCGCTGCGCGAGCGGGAGACGGGCCGCGAGTACACCGTGCCCGCCACCGCCGGCCCCGCGCCGGAGCTCGCCGACCGCGGCCCGGGGCTGGAGCTGGCCGGGTTCCGCGCGGACCTCGACCTCGCCACGGTGGCCGGGGGAGACCCGCTCCCGCCGGGCACCTGGGACTGCTTCCTCCACGTCCGCGCGGACGGGGTCACCCGCACCGTCCGGCTCGGCCGACGGCACGCGCCGGACCTGGACCGGACGGCCCGCCGGGCCCGGGTCCTGGCCCGCGACCCCGACGGCGCCACCGAACTCGCCGCGGCCCCCTTCTTCACCGGCTACGGGAACCTGAGCTTCGAGGTGGTCCGCCGGATCCCGCTGCCGACGGGGTGAACCGGACCCTGCCCACCCCGCCGCGCCCGTTCCGAGGGCGCGAAAACTTTTCTGCCGAGGAGCGGCAACCTCCCGCGGGGTCGCGCGTCGTGCGGGGGTGAAGGGCGTCATCCCGCGCCCTCGACCCGACCGTGGAGAACCACCGTGATGAACCTCAAGAGCGTCCCGCTGTCCGCCCGCCGGGCGGCCGCCACCGCCACCGCCGCTGCCGGGGCGGCCGTCGCGCTCTCCCTCGCCGGGCCCGTGTCCGGCGCGTACGCGGCGCCCGCGTCGGTGTCGGCACCCGTGTCGGTGCCGGCGTCCGCCACGCCTTCGCCGGCGCCGACCGCGGTGCCCAGCACCCCGCCCAGCGCCACGCCCACCACTGCGCCCACCATCCGCCCGACCCCCGTGCCGAGTTCGCCGGCGAGCCCCCGCCCGACGGCGTCCGTCAGCCACCCGCCGACCGCCGCTCCGAGTGCCGTCCCCAGCAGCCCGGCCGGCGCCCCGCCCGCCTCGCCGACGCCCACCGCCGTCCCGGCCGGACACGAGCTCGCGCAGACCGGGTCCTCCGCGACCACCGCCGCCATCGGCATCGGGGCGGCCGTGCTCGTCGCCGCTGGAGCCGGAACCCTGTTCGCCGTCCGCCGGCGCGCCAACGGCTGAGGACCCCCGTGCTCCACCTCGCACCGCCTGCACCCCTCGCGGGCCCCGCCATACCCGGCCTCCGCCGGGCGTGGCGGGGCCTGCGGGCGCGGGTGCTGCGCCGGGAACGCCCGGCGACCGCCGCGCCCGCGCCGCCGTACGGACCCGGGACCGGGCCCCCGCGCCCGTACGGGTGCCCGTACGCCCCCGACGGCAGCGGCGGCCACGGCGGTGATGCGCCCCGGCCCACCGTCTCAGAGCTGTACCACGCGCACCGGCTGCCCATGGTCCGGCTGGCCGTCCTGCTCGTCGACGACCTGGCCACCGCCGAGGACGTGGTCCAGGACGCCTTCACGGCCCTCTACCGGCGCCACGGCGAGCACATCGCCGAGGTCGACAACGCCCTGGGCTACCTGCGCACCGCCGTCGTCAACACCTCACGCTCCGTGCTGCGCCGCCGCCGCACCGCCCGCGCGTGGACCCCGCCCGCCGCGGCGGACATGCCCTCAGCGGAGGAGCACGTCGTCCTCGACGAGGCCCACCGCGAGGTCCTGGCCGCGCTGGGCCGGCTGACCCCGCGCCGCCGCCAGGTCCTGGTGCTGCGCTACTGGGCCGAGCTGAGCGAGGCGGAGATCGCAACGACCCTCGGGATCAGCCGGGGCGCGGTGAAGTCGAACGCGAGCCGCGCCCTGGACGCGCTGGAACGGATTCTGGAGGGACGCATATGACGCACGGCACGCACGGCGACACGTCCGTGGAACGCCCTGGCGAGCGCCCCGTGGAGGCCCGGCTGCGCCGGGCCCTGGACGCCCGCGCCGCCTCCGTCACGGTGCGCGACCTGCGGCCCGCCGAGCCGCCGGGCCTCCGCCCGCACCACCGGCCCGCCGGTGCGGTGCTGCGGTGGCGGCGCTTCGCCCTGCCCGCCGCCGCGCTCGCCGCGGCCGCCGCCGCTGCCGTGGCCGGGTACGCCCTCCTCGCGCCGGATCCCGGGCTCCCGCGCCCC
>NZ_JBEZVK010000168.1:0-4392 GCF_040636955.1 Streptomyces sp. NPDC032472 | reverse complement strand
CCCTTCCCAGCCCGCTCGCGCGGGGCGCGGGAGCCGCAAAGCGGAGCCGCCCGGCCCCGCGGCCCCGATCAGCGGGCGGCCGCGTCGTCGAGTGCCGGCTCGATCCGCTCCAGGACGGCCGGCCAGCCGCCGCCCATGCCTTCGTACGCCGCCCGGGCCAGCGGCGATTCGAGGTCGAAGCCGGAGTGCTCCAGGAAGAGGCGGGTACCGGTTCCTTCCGGGACGAGGCGCCAGGTGATGGTCGTGTCCAGGGTGCCGGGGGCGAAGCTGTAGCTCAGCAGGCGCTCCGGGTCGACCGTGATCACCTCGCACTCCTGGTGGCCCCACGGCCCCATGTCGAGGGTGAACCGGTGCCCGACCTCTGCGCGTACGTCGCCGGCGGCCCACCAGCGCGCGTGGAGCTCGGGCTCGGTGAGCGCCCGCCACACGGCCTGCGGCAGGTGGGCGATGAACCGGTCGCAGTGGATGGTCCGGAGTTCGGTGCTCATGGGGCGTCGTCCTCTGTGGTGCGGGGGTGGGTGCTCTGGGTGGTGGTACCGGGGGCTGCGGAGGCTGCAGACCCCGCCGGGGCGCCGGAGGGGTCACCGCCGGCGGCCTGGCCGCCCTGGCCGTTCTCGCCCGTCTCATCGAGCCCGTCGAGCACATCGCTCAGCGCGCTCATGCGGTCCTGCCAGTAGCGCTCGAAGGGGTGCAGCCAGGCGCCGACCTCGGCGAGTGGTTCCGCCTGCAGGTGGTAGTAGCGGTGGCGGCCACGGGGCTCCTCGCGGACCAGCCCGGCCTTCCGCAGTACGGCGAGGTGCTCGGAGACGGCCGGCCGGCTCAGGGAGAAGTCCTTCGCCAGGTCCCCGGCCGCCCGGGCGCCGCCGCGCAGCCTTTCGAGCAGGGTGCGTCGGACCGGATTGGCCAGGGCGCTGTAGACGTCGACGGGTTCCATGACCCCCAGAATGCGTCGGGGCTCTCCGACATGTCAACTTTTCCCGACGCTTCGGGGCGGGCCGCTGGGCCGAGCGCGTCACCGCGGCCTTCGAGGCGGCGCAGTGGAGGCCGCCGTCCTCGACGGACGACGGCCTCCACGCCACCTTGTCGGACAGACAGTCAGGTCAGGGTGTCCTTGGCCTTCTGGGCGGTCTGCTTGGCATTCGCGGCAGTCTGCTCGGCTTTCCCCTTCGTTTCGAGGCTTTCGTTGCCGACTGCCTTGCCGGTGGCTTCCTTGACCTTGCCCTTGGCGTTCTTTCCGATGTTCTTGGCCTTCTTCTCCGTGGCCATCAAGGCTCACCTCCGAATCCGAACCTTTCGCTGCCGCCTGCCCCGTGCGGAGCCCGTTACACCTCCAGGCGGCGCTTATGGAGCGGCAACCGGACGGGTGTCGGCGTGTGCGGCGCGAACGGGAGCCTTCGCGACCGTAGGTTTCGCTAGCAGGTTCTGTGGGCGGCTGCGGCAGGGAAGAGGTGCTGGCGGATGGATGGCAAGCGGATCATCACCGTGTTCGGCGCGACGGGGCACCAGGGAGGGTCCCTCGCCCGGGCCGTCCTGGAGGACAAGGACAGCGGCTTCACGGTCCGCGCCGTGACCCGCAGCCCGGATTCGGACCGGGCCGGGCAGCTGGAACGGCTCGGTGCGGAGATCGTCCGCGCCGACATGGACGACGAGGCGAGCCTGCAATCGGCCCTGGACGGTGCCTACGGCGCCTACCTGGTGACCAACTTCTGGGAGGACATGTCCGCGGCCCACGAGCAGGCCCAGGCACAGGCTCTGGCCCGGGCGGCGGGGCACGCCGGGGTGCAGCACGCGATCTGGTCCACCCTGGACGACACGCGCGAGTGCATTCCGCTCGACGACGACCGGATGCCCACACTGCAGGGTTCGTACAAGGTGCCGCACTTCGACGCCAAGGCGGAGGCCGACCACTTCTTCGCGGACGCCGGCGTGCCCACCACCTTCCTGCGGACCACGTTCTACTGGGAGAACCTGCTGTCCATGTTCGCCCCGCACCGCGGCGAGGACGGCGCCTTCGAACTCACCTATCCCATGCGCGACAGCAGACTCTCCGGCATCGCGGTCGACGACATCGGCCGGATCGCCCTGGCCATCTTCCAGGGCGGCACCGACTTCATCGCCGCCACCATCAGTGTCGCCGGCGAGCACCTGACCGTCGCCGAGATGGCCGCGGCCATGACGGACATGCTCGGAGAACCCGTGCGGTACCGTCCCATGACGGCGGACGCCTTCCGCGCGCTCGGATTCCCGGGCGCAGACGAAGTCGGCAACATGTTCCAGTACTACGCCGACTGCGAGCACCGCTTCACGGCCGCCCGCGACCTCGAGGCCGTCCGCGCCCTCCACCCCGGCCTGCAGGACTTCAGGACCTGGTTGTACGCACACCGCGACCAGTTCCACCTGACCTGACCGCACCTGATCCGACCTGACCCGCACGCGTCAGGTGCCCACCAGCCGCTCCAGGGCGGCAGCGACCGGAGCAGTACCGTCCTCCCCGGCCAGCCGGCGGGCGACCTCCCGGGCGCGCTCGCGGTACGAGGGCACGGTCACGGCCTGTCGGAGCGCGGAGCCGAGTGCACCGGGGCCGAGGTGGCGCAACGGCACCACCCCGGGGGCAGTGCCCAGCTCCACGAGGCGGCGGGCCCAGAAGTGGCCGTCGAACTGGACGGGAACGGGTACGCAGGGAACGCCCGCGCGCAGGGCTGCGCCGGTCGTGCCCGCTCCGGCATGGTGGACGACGGCCGCCATGCGGGGGAACAGCAGGGAATGCGGAACCTCACCGATGGTGATCATGTCGTCCCGGGCGGCGGAGAGCCCTGCCCAGCCTTCCTGGATCACGCCGCGCAGGCCCGCGGCCCGCAGGGCAGTGGCGATGTGGCCGCTGACACGCCGGGGGTCGGGGGTGGTGGCGCTTCCCAGCCCCACATAGACCGGGGCGGGACCGGAACGAAGGAAGTCCTCCAGCTCCGCCGGGAGCCGGCTCACGCTGTCGTGGGGCCACCAGTAGCCGGAGATCCCCAGGCCGGGACGCCAGTCGCAGGGCCGGGGAACCACCAGCTCGCTGAAGCCGTGCCACACGGGCCAGCCCTCCCGCTCGCGGGCGCGGCGGGCGGCGGACAGGCGGCTCGAAGGCAGGCCGTGGTCCACGGCCAGGATGTGTGCGGCCCGCGTGAAGACCTGGTCGACGGCCGCGGCGACGGCGTGCCCGCCGATCCGGTTGCCCAGCGGGCCCAGGGAACGGGTGCCGAGTATCGGGGGCGGGAACGCCCGGGTCCCGTGCAGCGGCTGCAGGAACAGGCCCATGCTGGGCCGGGAGAGGCCCTGGGCGATGGCGTAGGCCAGCGGCGCGACCGCTCCTCCGGCCAGGACGACGTCCGCGTCGCGCGCCGCACCCACCATCGGGCGCGTCATCCCCGGCGCGACACTCCTCGCCAGCGCCACGGCCCGCAGCAGCTTGGCGGCGCCGCTCCGGCTCCGGTGCAGGCCCCGTCCGCGCGCCGAGTGCAATTCGGCCCGCGGGTCCCCGGGAACGGCCTGGAAGCGCACCCCCGAACCGGCCGCCAGCGGTTCGAACACGCCGTGGCTGACCAGGGTGACCTCGTGCCCGGCCCGCACCAGACCGGCCCCCAGGCCCGTGTACGGTGCGACGTCCCCTCGGGATCCCGCCGTCATGATGGCAATCCTCACGCCCGCCAGTGTGGCGGCCGCTCCACGCCCCGACCGCACGCCCTCGCACGGCAGGCACGGAAATCCTCCGAAACGATGGGGCGACCGACTCGGGTTTACGGGAGGCGGCCGGTCGCCGCTCACGTGGGGCGGCCTCTGTTTCTTGATCAACTTCAGGTAGGGTCCGGCTCGCGACACGAAGTCGGACACCTTGGGGGAACTGGGCGATGAAGCGCTGGATGAAGTGGGCGGCCGTCGGAGCCGCGGGGGTGCCGGTGGCGCTCGCCGTGGTGGCCTGCGCCGGGGAGAAGTCCCTGGAAGAGGCGGCGAAGGGCACCTGGGACTGCACGATCGCCGCCGGCGCCCGCGGGCTCTCCGCGACGGTGACCGTGGGGGACGGGACGTACCAGGTGAGCCAGGGCGGGCGCAAGGGAAGCTCCGGGACGTGGCAGCTTTCCGGCGGCAAGCTGGAGGTCAAGGGTGACGACGGCCCGTACCACGTGAGCGGTGTGCCCGGAGAGACGAAAGACCTGATGGGCATGGAGTTCGGCGAAGGCAGCGGCAAGGAGCTGTCGCCGTGGAGCGTGGGCTGGAAGGGCAACACCGTCACCTTCCCGTACCACCGCGCAAAGGTCACCTGTCAGAAGATGTAGGTCCGACAGGACCGCTGCCGGGGAACTCGGCAGCCACGGGGCCTCTGACACGCTCCCGGAACCCGCCCGCCGGCCC
>NZ_JBEZVK010000167.1:0-4395 GCF_040636955.1 Streptomyces sp. NPDC032472 | reverse complement strand
CGCGGCGCTGCCGGTGGCGGCGGTGCGGGGCCTGGGCGTACTACTGGCCGCCCTCGCCCGGCCGCGGACCCGGACCGCCCGCACCCGGCGGGTCCGCCTGCGGGCCGGGGCGGACCCGGGCTGGGCCGGCGTGGCCCTGGGATGGTCCGCGGACACCTGCGTCGTCGACCTGCCGGAAGGCACCGGGGAGGCCGTCGTCCACACCCTCGCGAACCGCTCCTCCGCCGCGGAGCGCGCCGTCACCGACCGGGGCGGCGCCCGGTGACCCCGCTCGTGCCCAGGGCCTGGACGCACGGGCCCGGGACGCACGGGCCCTGGGCGCACGGGCCCTGGGCGCCGGGGCCCTGGACGCCCGGGCCCGTCGCGGCCGGCTCCGTGCCGGTCGGCGCGTGGCAGGCGGCTGCGCTCGTGCTGCTCGCGGTGGCGTTTCCCGTCTGCCTGTGGGCCGCGGGCCGGGGGAGTGCCGTACGGCGCCTCGTCGGGCTGTGCCTGGCCGGGACCGTGGTCGGCGCCGTGCTGCTCGTCCTGCCGATGGCGTACGGGCGGCCCGCCTACCAGGATCTGGCGCTCGTCCTCGCCGTGATCTCCCCGGCCGGGGTGCTGGTCTTCACCCGCTTCGCCGGCCCCCGGCCGCCCTCCGGGGACGGCTGACGTGGCCGCCGTCCTGCTGTGGGCGGGCACCGCGTGCGTCCTCGCATCCGCGGCGGCGCTGGCCCTGCTGCGCGGGGGCCTGGAGCGGCTGCACGCGCTGACCCCGGCGTCCGGGCTCGGCGTCCCGCTGATCGCCTGCGCCGTGGCCCTGGAGCAGGGCGCGGGCCGGGCCGCCGTGAAGACGCTCCTGATCGGCCTGCTGTTCGCCGTCGGCGGGACGGTCACCACCATCGCCGTCGGCAAGGTGGTCGCCGAGGAGTGCCAGGGCGCACAGGCCGACGGCGGGGCCGGGGTCGGGGACGGACATGGATGACGCGCTGACCGCCACGGCCCTGCTGCTCGTCGTCGCGGCCGCGACCCTCGCCGTGCTGTGCCGCGAGCCGGTGCGCCAGGCGGTGGCGCTCGCCGTCCTCGGACTCGCCCTGACCGTCCTGTTCACCGTCCTCCAGGCCCCCGACGTCGCGCTCTCGCAGCTGGCGGTCGGCACGGCGCTGACGCCGCTGCTGATCCTGCTGACCGCCCGCAAGGTCCGGCGCCCGCCCGCGGACGAGCGGGTGTCCCAGGGCGAGCGGGCGTCCCCGGGCGAGCGGGCGACCCCGGACGAGCTCCCGCCCGGGCAGCAGGGCGGGCGGCGGCCGTGAAGGACTTCCCCCGCACCGTCCTCTTCGGCTGCGCCGCCGCCGTGATCGGCGCCTTCTTCGCCGCCGCCGCCCTGCGGCTGCCCCCCTTCGGCACCGACCGCCACCCCTACGGCGACCGCGCCGTCGCCGCCGCCCTCGCCCACCACACCGCGAACGTGGTGTCCTCGGTCAACTTCGACCTCCGTGCCCTCGACACCCTCGGCGAGGAGACCATCCTGCTCGCCGCCGTGCTGGCCTCCACCCTGCTGCTGCGCCTCGCCCGCGACGAGCGCCGGGCGCCGCCCCGCCCGGAGCAGGCCCTGCCCACGACCCGGCTGCTCGGCGTCGCCCTGCTGCCCGTCGCCCTGACCGTCGGCGCGTACATCGTCGCCCACGGGCAACTCACCCCGGGCGGCGGCTTCCAGGGCGGCGTCGTCCTCGCCACCGCCCTCCACCTGGCCTACCTCGCCGCCGACTACCGGGTCCTGGAACGGGTCCGGCCGCTGGCCGCGCTCGACGCCACCGACGTACTCGCCGCGGCGTCCTTCACCGCGCTGGGTCTGGCGGGCCTCGCCGCCGGCGGCGCGTTCCTGGAGAACGTGCTGCCCTTCGGGGAGTTCAACACGATCACCTCCGGCGGCATGGTCCCGCTCTTCAACGCCGCCGTCGGCATCGAGGTCGGCTCGGGCCTGATCGTGCTGCTCGCCCACTTCCTCGACCAGGCCGTCGAGATCACCGAACCGGGCGGGCCGTCCGGCCGCGGCCCGAAGGAGGACGAGAGCTGATGGAGGAGCCGATGGCCGCCCTGCCGTTCCTGGCCGCCGGATGGGTGCTGCTCGTCGCCCTGTACGGCCTGGTGACCAGCCGCAACCTCATCCACGCCGTCGGCTGCCTCGCCGTCGCGCAGTCCTCCACGTACCTGATGCTGCTGGGCGTCGGCTACCGCCGCGGCGCCACCGCCCCCGTCTACGGCGACCTCGTCCCCGGCAGCCGGCCCGTCGTCGACGGCGTCGTGCAGGCCCTGACGCTCACCGACATCGTCGTCGGGGCCACCGTGACCGCCCTCCTGCTCGCCCTCACCATCCAGCTGCGCAAACGCCACGGCACGGTCGACCCGCAGGCGCTCACCGCGCTGCGGGGCTGAGAGCGGCCATGCTTCCCGCCGCCGAGACCCTGCTGCCGCTCGCCGTGGCCATCCCGCTGATCGGGGCCGCCGTCCTGGCCGTGGCCGGCCGCCGGCTGCCCCGGCTCGGCTGCGACCTCCTCGCGACGGCCGCCGCGGCCGCCGACGTCGCCTGCCTGGCCCTGCTGTGGCCGCATGCGGCCGAGCGGGCGAGCGCCCGGATGGGCGGCCACCCGGCGCGGATCGGGATCGTGCTGCTGGCGGACCCGCTCGGCACCGGGCTGGCCCTGCTGGCCTCGGTCCTGGTCCTCGCCGTGGTCGTCTACGCCTGGCGCTACTTCGACGAGCCGTCCGGCGACCGGGCCGGGCTCTTCCCCGCGCTGATCCTGCTCTTCGAGGCGGGCATGACCGGCTTCGCCCTCACCGCCGACCTGTTCAACGCCTTCGTCTTCTTCGAGCTGATGAGCGTCGCCGCGTACGCGCTCACCGGCTACCGCATCGAGGACCCGCGCCCGCTCCAGGGGGCCCTGGCCTTCGGCCTCGTCACCTCCTTCGCCGCGTACGGCTCGCTGCTCGGCATCGCCATGCTGTACGCCCGTACCGGCGAGCTGAACCTCGCCCGGCTCGGGGAGCAGCTGGCCGGGCACGGCGCCGACGCCCTGACGGTGGCCGCGTTCGTCCTCGTCATGACCGCCTTCCTGGTCAAGGCCGCCGCCGTGCCGTTCCACTTCTGGCTGCCCGACGCGCATGCGGTGGCGCCCACACCGGTGTGCATGCTGATGTCCGGGGTGATGGTGGAACTCGGCGTGTACGGCGTCGCCCGCGTCTACTGGACCGTCTTCGCCGGGCCCGGCGGGATCCCGCAGGAGGCCTTCCGGGCCACCTTCGTGGCGGTCGGCGTGGTCACGGCGCTGCTCGGGGCGCTGATGTGCTGGCCACAGCGCCACCTGAAGCGGATGCTGGCCTTCTCCACCGTCAGCCACGTCGGGCTGTTCCTCGTCGGCGTCGCCCTCCTCACCCCGGCCGCGACCGGCGCCACCGCCGTGTACGTGGCCGGGCACGGCTGCGCCAAGGCCGCCCTGTTCGGGCTCAGCGGGGTCCTGCTCGACCAGTACGGGTCCGTCGACGAGCACGGCCTGTACGGCAGGGCCCGCGCCCACCGCACCGTCGGCCTCCTCTTCGCCCTCGGCGCGCTGGTCCTGGCCGGGCTGCCGCCGTTCGGGGCGGGGCTGGGCAAGGCGCTCGCCGAGGAGGACGCGGGCCCCGCCCTGATGCCGGTGTTCCTGCTGGCCTCCACCGTGACCGGGGGCACGCTGCTGCGCGCCGCCGGCCGGATCTTCCTGGGGGCGGGCCCGCGGCCGCGCGAGGCCGCCGGCGATGCCGAGACCATGGGGGAGGGGGAGGAGCCGGAGGTGCGGGCCGCCCGGCGGTCACCGCCCCGGCCCATGGTGGCCGTGCCGGCCGTCCTCCTCGGCCTCGGCCTGCTCGTCGGCACCGTCGGGTCGGTGCCGCGGGGCCTCGGGCACGGCGGGGCCCTGTTCACCGACCGGACGGGGTACGCGGCTGCGGCCGGCGGGAGCGCGCCGCCGGGCGCCACGCTGGCCTCTTCGGCCCCGATGGAGTGGACCGCGGCGGGCGTGGGCCTCGGCCTGCTCTCCGCGGCCCTGGCCTGCCTGCTGGCCGCGGCCGGCCTCTGGTACCCGGCCGGCGCCCGCCTGCGCAGAACGCTCCGCTTGGCCGTCCTTCCCCTGCGCCGCCTCCACTCGGGCCTGGTGGGCGACTACCTGGCCTGGCTGGCCGCAGGCCTGGCCGCCCTCCTCATCACCCTGGCCCTCCAAATGCCCCACCCCGGCGCCGGCTAGCCACCCTCCGAAGCCGAGGCTCGCCATCCCAGCCCCGCCAGCGCCTGAGCCGAGGGTCGTCAATTCCAGCCCCGCCGACGTTTGAGGCGCGGGGTCCGGGGCGGAGCCCCGGAAGCCCAGCCGGCTCCGCCGACGCCCG
>NZ_JBEZVK010000166.1:0-4472 GCF_040636955.1 Streptomyces sp. NPDC032472 | reverse complement strand
CCCGGAACCTGCCCCCCGCCCACACGGGCGGAGCCGGGTTTCCTGGGGCTCCGCCCCAGACCCCTCGCCCCAAACGCCGGCGAGGCTGAGAACGCCGGCCCTCGGCTTCGTGAGCAGCAGCACTGGTGCCGGACCCTGGCCGGAGGCGGCGGCTCACCAGGGGGCGGTGGCCACCTCGCGGCCCTCGGTCGACCTGACGAACACCGTGCCGGTGTCCCCGTACGCCGCGTGCCGCCAAGCGGCGAACACCTCCGCCACCCTGCGGCCGTCCTCCGCCTCGCCCTTGCCGACGGACCGGGTCCGGAAGGTCACCTGCGCCTCCCCGGCGCCCCCCGCCCGGCGGACCCGGACCTCCTGGGCGGGCCCGGCCGGCATCATCGCGTCCGACTCCGTGCGGTGCCCGGCGAAGTAGGCGTTGAACTCGCGGGTCATGTCGTACCACCCCGCGGCGACGCACGGCCCGGGGCTGCCGGTGTCCTGGTCGGTCGGCGGATCGGGCGGGCCCGTCTCCTCGTCGGTCGGCGGGCCGGCACTGCCCGTCTGCTCCTCCGTGGGCGGGCCCGCGTCGCCCGTCGCGCTGCCCGTCTGCTCCTCCGTCGGCGGGTCCGCGTTGCCGCCGTCGGACGACCGGTCCGACGTCAGGTCGAGGCCGCACGTGGTCTCCACAGGCGGCGGCGCAGGCGGCCCTCCCGTGGTCCGTGTGGTGCCGCAGGCCGCGAGCACGCCGCACAGCACCCCCGCCGCCGCGGCCGACCAGGCCCTCGATGCGATGGTCCCCGAAAACACAGGCATAGCGCGTTGTCCCCCTCCCCCTCACCCATGGAGAGGGAATCCCGCGCCTCCCGGTTCCCGCAGGCGCCTCGGCGGCGTACGGACCCCTGCGGCGAGGGCGAGCGCGCCGCCGATCAGGACCGCGGCGGCGGCGAACGTGGCGCGCGTACCGGAGGCGACGGCCGACGGCGGAGCCGCGGTGACGTCGGCCGTCGCGGCGCCCAGGGCGAACACCGCGCCCATCACGGACGCTCCGGTGACGAGCCCGAGGTTGCGCGACAGGTTGAGCAGGCCCGAGACGACGCCCCGCCGACCGGGGTCGACGTCCGCCATGACGGCGGTGTTGTTGGCCGTCTGGAACAGGGCGTACCCGATGGTCAGGACGGTGAGCGGGAGGAGGTAGCCGGCGAGGCCGAGCGCTGCCGGGACCGCCGCCAGGACCGTGGCGGCGGCCGCCATCGCGGCGAGTCCGGCGACGGTGACGCGCCGCGCGCCGAGGCGGTCCACGAGCCGGCCGGCCGGCACTCCGGTGAACGCCGTGACGAGGGGGCCCGCCGACATGGCGAGTCCGACCAGGGCCGCGGGCAGGCCGAGGGCGCCGGCGAGGTGGAAGGGGCCGACGACCAGCGTCGCCATCATCACCGTCGAGACGAGGCCGCTCATCGCCAGCCCGGCGCCGAGCCCGGGCGTCCTGAGCATCGCGGGCCGCAGCAGCGGGGACCCCACCCGGGTCTCGGTCAGCAGGAACAGTCCGGCCCCGGCGGCCGTCGCCGCGAGCAGCGCCAGGTTGAGCGGGCCGAAGCGGCCCCGGCCCACGGTCATGGCGAGGGCGTACGCCGCCAGCGTCAGGGCCAGCAGCACCGTGCCGGCCAGGTCGAAGCGGGGCCGGGCGGCGGTGGCCTGCCGGGCCGGCCCGTCCGGCCGGTCCGCGGGCAGGTGGCGCCGGGCGAGGACGAGTGCCAGGGCGCCCAGGGGGACGCAGGCGAGGAAGACGGCCCGCCAGGTGAAGGCGGATATCAGCAGGCCGCCCAGCGAGGGGCCGAGCGCCGTGCCGACGGCGGACATGGTCCCGAGCAGCCCCATGGCGCTGCCGGTCCGGTCCTCGGCGACGGCCCGGCCGACGGACGCCATGGTGAGGGCCATCATGACGGCCGCCGCGAGCCCCTGGGCCGCGCGGGCCGCGATCAGCAGCGGGAGCGTGGGGGCCAGACCGCACAGGGCGGAGGCCGCGGTGAAGGCGCCGATGCCGGCGAGGAGCAGTCGGCGGCGCCCGAGGAGGTCGCCGAGCCGGCCGGCGCTGACGATCAGGGTGGTGATGGCGAGGAGGTAGGCGAGGACGACCCACTGGACGTCCTGGAAGGAGGCGGTGAACGCCTTCGCCAGCGTCGGCAGGGCGACGTTGGCGATGCTCGTGCCGAGCGAGGACAGCAGCATGGACAGGGACAGGGCGGCCAGCGCCCGGCGGGCCGGGGGTGTGCGCTGCCCGTTCCCGGTGACGGGGTGCTCTTCTCTTCCCGCGAGGGCTGGTTCCAAGGTGGACTCCGTGGGGTGGCGGCCCCGGCCCGGACGACGACCCGGTGTGCCGGACGGAGGGGGCGGGGCGGTGAGTGGGTGGGGGGCCCCACGGTGCGCCCGGCCCGCACGGCCCGCAAAGTAAGGTTGCCGATATGGCAAACGACGACGCCGCGGTGCTCGCCGCCGTGGGGCCGCGCCTGCGCGAGCTGCGCAAGAAGCGCGGGATCACCCTGGCCGGGCTGGCGCAGAGCACCGGTATCTCGGTCAGCACCCTGTCCCGTCTGGAGTCCGGGGAGCGCAGGCCGAACCTGGAGCTGCTGCTGCCGCTGGCCCGCGCGTACCGGGTGCCGCTGGACGAGCTGGTCGGGGCGCCGCCGGTCGGCGATCCGAGGGTGCGGCTGAAGCCGATCAAGCGGGCGGGGGTCACGATCGTGCCGCTGACCCAGCACCCGGGCGGGCTCCAGGCGTTCAAGATGGTCATCCCCCGCACGCGCCGCGTACCGGATCTGCGGACGCACGAGGGGTACGAGTGGCTGTACGTGCTCAGTGGCAGGCTGCGGCTGGTCCTCGCCGAGCGGGACCTTGAGCTTAAGCCCGGCGAGGCCGCCGAGTTCGACACCCGGCTGCCGCACTGGTTCGGCAGTACCGGGGAGGAGGCCGTGGAACTGCTCAGCCTGTTCGGCCCACAGAGCGAGCGCGTCCACGTCCGCGCGAAACCGCGCTAGTGCTGTGGCCGGCCCGGCTCAGCGGGCTGCGCGGATGCGTTCCGCCTCGGGGGCGGGCGGCTGCGCCGGGATCGCGGGGATCGCGGACCCGAGCGGGGTGTTCCTGCGGATGTCCTCCACACCGCGGCGCAGCCCTGCGCGCAGCCGCCGGCCCAGCGGCCGTTCGACCAGGCGGTGGATGAGCCAGGCGAGAGCGGCCATGACCGCGGTCACGCCGAGGACGAGCGGGACGGGCGGGACGTCGTGGCGGAAGTGGTGGATGAACGTCAGCCCGGCCATCATGTGGATCAGGTAGAGCGGGTACGTGAGCGCTCCGGCGTGCGGCAGCCAGCGCCAGCGGATGCGGTCGAAGGCGCCGAGGGCTATGCCCGCCATGACGAGGAACCCGCAGGTGATGATCACGTGGGCCGGCCAGGGGGGCAGCTCCAGGGCGGTGGTGCGCCCGAGGTTGGTGATCATCCGGCTCCGGACGAAACTCTGCGCGAGGAGGAACTGCAGCCCGACGATGGTCCACAGGACGGCATTGGGCCTGAAGCGGCGCATCAGGTGGAACGCTATGCCGGCGATGAAGTACGGCGAGAAGGACGGGATCGCGAAGAAGGACAGCAGACCGCTGTCGGCCGTCGGTGCGACGATCCCGGCCAGGGTCCAGACCCCGCAGAAGACCACGCAGTTGCGGTAGGTCACGCCGCGCAGGACGACCAGCGCGAACAGCACGTAGAACTTCAGCTCGACGAAGAGGGTCCAGTACGCGTCGTCGATGTGCGGCACGTCCATGCCGCCCTGCAGCATCGTCAGGTTCACCACGACGTCGCGGAACGCCTTGACCCCGCGCACCTCCGGCCAGGCGAACAGCACCGTGGAGGTGAAGACCACGGCCGCCCAGTACGCCGGGAAGAGCCGGGAGATGCGCGAGACCGCGAACTCGCCGGCGGTGCGGCCCCAGGCGCTCATGCAGATGACGAACCCGCTGACGAGGAAGAACAGCTCGACGCCGAGCCAGCCGTACGCGGCCCCCTTGCTCGCCACGGGGAAGACGGTGGCGACCGGCTCCCCCCAGGCGCTCTGCAGGGCGAGGTAGTGGTAGCAGAGCACGGAGAGCGCGGCGAGGATCCGGACGCCGTCCAGGACCGCCAGGCGGGCGCCGCCGCCCGTCTCGGCGCTGCGAGAGGGGCCGCGGTTCCGCCCGGACGGTCCGGTTGGTCGGGGTCTTGATCTCCACGCGCTCATAGCGTGGCACTGTACAGCTCACCCACCGGGAGGCTTTGGCCTCAGACCCAGGAGGCGGCCACCAAGGAGCGCTCCGCGGCGGCCAGGTGGGCGGCTGCGGCCAGCCAGGCCCAGGCGTAGCCGTCGGCCGAGGCGTCGGTGAGCCGGCCGAAGACGTCGCGGGGGCGCCGGTCGGCCTCCGCGGCCAGGGCCGTCGCCAGCTCGGCCGCGGTGGTGAAGCCGGCCCGCCGC
>NZ_JBEZVK010000165.1:0-4480 GCF_040636955.1 Streptomyces sp. NPDC032472 | reverse complement strand
TGAACCCGGGACGGCTCCGGTATCCGACGCTTCGGATCCCGGAGCCGTCCCGATTCGGTCGTCAGCGCCGCAGGCGAGGGCAGAACCCGACGGCTACCGCAGGACCGGACGGGCGCCATCGCAGCCCAGGCCAGAAGCCCGGCAATCGCAGACACCGTCAGCGGGCCGCCACCAGGTCCGGCCAACGGTCCTGCACCAGCGCCCCGCGCCGGGTCTGCACCAGCACGGTCCCGCCCGCGCCGGCCGGAGTGAAGACGAGCACCCGGTGCCCGTCCAGCTTCTGCCAGTACGCCACCCCCGCGCGCAGCGCGGCCGGCCCCGGCACGGCTTCCGCAGGCTGCGCCGGCATCGGCTCCACCAGCGGCCTGAGCACCATCTGAGGTCCTCCCTTCGGCCACGCCCCTCCCAGAGTCACCGGCCAGGCCAGCCGGAGGCGGCCCGACAGGACGGCCGCCGTTCATCCATCCGAGGGGCGCAGCAGGGCGGTCAGGGCAGATTTGGGAGACTCCTGCGGCACGGTGACGGCATGCGTCGCCGGCCCCTCCCCTGCTCCTCGCCGCGCTGCTCACGGCGTCGGGATGCGTCTCCGTCCACTCCGCCGCGGCCCCCGCCGCGGCCCCCTCCGCCGCGATGCCGGAAGACCACAAGAAACCCGCCGCCCCCGACCCCTACGGCCACGCACGCCGCCGGTGCTGCCGCGGTCCCCCATGCCCGAGGCCACGCCGCCCGCCTCGGCCGGGACCGTGCCGGTGGCCTGCTGAGCTCCGGCCCCTGCCCGTCCCGCACCCGCACCCAGGGCCCGCGCGGTATCCGCCGAGGCCCAGCACGCCCGGCCAACGCCGCACCGCCGGGCCGAGGGCCCGGCCCCCACCCAGCCGCGCAGGGCCACCCCGCCCCCGCCCGCCCTGCGCCCCGCCAAGCCCAAGTCCAATAGGGCGAAGGCCCGGCCGAGCACCCGCGCACCCGCACCGCACCGCCCGGTAGGGCCCGGGGCCAGCCCCGGGCCGGGCGCAGGCCGAGCTGTGCCGCGCGCCCACGGCGATCCAGGCCGGACGGAGGATGCCGAGTGAGGCAGCCACGACCAGGACCGCCAGACGCGCCGATCACGGAGGTGATCCCGATGCTGCCAAGGACGGTCAGGAGCGGGCCCGCGCAGCGCACTGCGCAGGCGGCGACCGCGGCAGCGCCGTCGTGCTCGGCTGCCTACCATCTCGCTCGGGGACGGGTCAGGTGACCTGGATGTTGCCCATCATGGCCATGTCCTCGTGTTCGAGGTTGTGGCAGTGGAGCATGTAGCGGCCCCTGTAGCCGGTGAAGCGGACGAGGGCTTCGACGGTCTCGTAGGGGCGGAGGTCCACGGTGTCCTTCCAGCCGGCGTCCGTGGCGGCGGCCGGCCGGCCACCGCGGGCGGTTACCTGGAATTGGGCCAGGTGGACGTGGACGGGGTGGTGGAAGTCGCTGCTGAAGCGCCAGCGTTCCACGCTGCCCAGGCGGGGGCGGGCCAGGACGGTGTCGGGGTGGAAAGGCTTCCCGTTGATGGTCCAGATCTGCTGGTCGTCGCCGCTGCTGGTGCGCCGGAAGTCGAAGACGCGCAGGGGTATGGCCTGGGTGGGCGTGAGGGCTTCGTAGCGGGTGGAGAGCCGGGCTGGCACTCGGGTGGAGTCCCGGGCGGCGCGTACAACGTCGAAGCGCATGACGTCGCGCATCCGGCCCTGGGCGGCCGTGTTGCGCAGGGTGATGCGATTGCCGACGGGGTGGTCGGCGAAGTCGACGATGACGTCGAAGCGTTCTCCGGGGGCGATGTCGATGGCGTCCAGGTGCTGGGGTGCGGGCAACAGGCCGCCGTCGCTGCCGATCTGGACGAAGCGATCGCGTCCGCTTCCTTCGACGTCCAGGCGCAGCTCGTAGCGGCGGGCGTTGGAGCCGTTCAGGAGGCGGAGTCGGTAGCGGCAGGCCGAGACCTCCAGCAGGGGCCAGGGTGCGCCGTTGACGAGCTGGACGTCGCCAAGGACGCCGTCGGGGAAGGTGTCGTGGGCGTGGTCGGGGTAGCGGAAGGAGCCGTCTTCGTTGAAGGAGCGGTCGCAGAGCATCAGCGGGATGTCGCGTTCGCCGCGCGGCAGCGGGAGGCGGTCTTCCTCCTCGTCGGTGACGAGGAAGAAGCCAGCCAGACCGCGCCAGACCTGCTGGGCGCTGTGGTCCATGCGGTGGTCGTGGTACCAGAGGGTGGCCGCCGGCTGCCGCATCGGGTAGTCGTAAGTGCGGTAGGCGATGGCGGTTTGCCCGCCGTGGGCATCCCCGGCGTGCGGGCGGGTCTGGCCGGGGGCGCAGCGGGTGGGCAGGAGCAGGTCGGTGGGATAGCCGTCGGATTCCGGTGGGGTGATGCCGCCGTGGAGGTGGGTGACGGTGGGGACGGTCAGGTTGTTGTGGACGCGGACCTTGGTGCGGCGCCCGGAGCGGGCTCGAATGGTCGGGCCCGGGAAGATGCCGTCGTATCCCCAGACCGTGGTGGTGAGACCGGGCAGGATCCGGGCCTGGCCTTCACGCTGTTCGAGTTCGTAGATGTCGGCGCCGTCTTCGCTGCGTGCGGGTCGTACGGTCGGCGGGATCGGCAGTGGCACCGCGAACGGGGCGGGCAGGGGTGCCGTGCTCGCCAGCACGCGCCCGGTGGACGCGCCGGCCAGTCGGGAGAAGCCCGCCGCACCGAGCGTCATCGCAGCCCCTGCGGCGGCCAGCCCGAGGAAGGCGCGCCGACCGGGAGCTGGCGGGAGGAGATGGGGGCTCACTGGGCCGCCTCCACCGGTGCCGGCCGTTCCTGCTGCGCCTCGCGGCGGCGGGGGCGGTAGGTGAAGGTCCAGCAGACCATCGCGGCGGCGCCGCCGAAGATCGTCATCCCCAGCGGCATGTGCGCGGCCAGCACGCGAGCCTCGCCCAGGGCCTGCTGCGAGCCGACGAGGGCGGCCAGCGCGATGCTCGCGGCGAGCGGCCAAGCGGGCCCGCCGAGCCGTCGCCACACCACCGCGACAGCCGCTGTCTGCAGGAGGGTGAGGGCGGCGAGGATGTCGGCGTTGGCCGAGTGCCAGGCCAGCAGGTCGAGGTCGCCGGTGACGAACAGGCCGGCCAGCGCCGCCTGCGCGAGGGTGTCCAACAGCACCAGCACGGCCGTGGCCCGCATCAGGGTCACCGGCCCCCGCCGCTGTCCACGGCCGCTGTAGCGGCTCATGCGTCGGTCCCGGTCGGCACCGCGGTGGGGCCGAGTGCGCGTTCGTAGGCCTGGAAGCCGTCCCGGACGCCCACAAGGATCTCGCCGAGGATGAGGTAGCCGTCGCTGATGAGCGGGGTGTCGCGCATCGCCTCGATGAGGAAGTAGTACGCGCCCAGGTCTTCGGTCTCCAGGACGGCGAAGTCGGAGACCCGGCCGTTGAAGGCCTCGGCGTCGTAGAACCGGGCCGTGATCCGGTCCGCGTACGCCGCGAAGAGCGGCTCGATGTGCGTGGAGCGCATCTGGTTGCGCTCCGCCCTCGACAGGGCCAGCCAGCGCGGTGTGAGCGTGTAGGTGAGGACGATTCCGTGGTTCATGAGCCCCCCAGAGGAATTGTTTACAGTGTTAACTCTGAGGGGGAGCTAAAGTGATACCTGTTAACTTTGTCAAGTGGGAGGTAGGCCGACGGCCATGACGGACACTCCGGAAACCGCTGCGGGCAGGCGCCGGCACCGCGTCCGCGAGGAGGCGCTGGCCGACTCGATGCGCATCGCACGGCGGCTGCTGGTCGAGGAAGGGCCGGGGGCGGTGACCGTACGGGCCGTCGCCCGCGAGATGGGCCTGACCGCGCCGGGCCTGTACCGGTACTACGCCGGGCACCGGGAGCTGCTCCAGGCCCTGGTCTCGCACCTGTACGAGGAGCTGGCCGCCGCCCTGGCCGCGGCGCGCGAGCGTCGGCCGGCCGGTGAGCCGGGGCAGCGGCTGCGCGAGGTCTGTCGTGAGCTGCGTCGGTGGGCGCTGGCCCATCGCCAAGAGTTCGCCCTGCTGTTCGCCAAGCCGGTCGCGGACGCCGACACCGCACCCGGGGCCGCCGCCCACGATCCCAGCTGGCGCTTCGGCGCCGTCATCCTCGACCTCATGGTCCAGCTCTGGCGGCAGGGCGGCGTCCAGGCCCCCGCCGACCTCGACCCGGCCTGGACGGTTCAGCTGGAGGAGGTGCGCGAGCACCTGGGCGGCGAGCCCGTCCCGCTGGAGGTGATCTACGTCTTCGTCAGCAGCTGGGCCCGGCTGTACGGGGCGGTCGCGGTGGAGGTCTTCGGCCACCTCGACTTCGCGCTCACCGACGCGGAGCCGCTCTTCGAGCGCACCGTCGGCGAGATCCTCACCCTGCTGGGCGACCCGGCCGCGGTCGCCACCGAGGCGGAGGCCGCCGAGCTGCTGCCGCCCGTGCGCTACGAGAGGCTGCGGTGGGCGCTGCGGGCGCGCGAACGCGGGCGCCCG
>NZ_JBEZVK010000164.1:0-4626 GCF_040636955.1 Streptomyces sp. NPDC032472 | reverse complement strand
AACGGCAAACTCAGCATTGCTGAGGCAAGCGTGGGCTCTGCGAATGTCGCCTTGATCACTTTGAAATTGGCGGAGTTTGCTTGGCGGCGAGCCAAGAATGAACGCAACTATTCGCTGCTTTGTATCGAGGAACCGGAGGCTCACCTCCATCCTCAACTTCAGCGGGCTGTATTCGATAAGCTATTTCAAAAAGCTGACCCGGCACAGGCACTTGTCGTCACGAGCCATTCCCCGACATTGGCTGCGGTTGTGCCGCTCCGTTCGATAGTGAGCTTGCGATCGGTGAACGGCGCGTCGCAAGTCTATTCGCTTGCGGAGTTGCCGGTCACAAACGAGGAACTTGACGACATTGAGCGCTATCTGACCGCTACGAGATCCGAACTGCTTTTCGCGCGAGGCGTGATCTTCGTGGAAGGCGATGCCGAAGAAGCACTGCTGCCCGGATTTGCCGAGGCGTTGGGCCTCGATCTGGATCGGCTCGGCATTACCGTCTGCAATGTCGCGGGCGTCCATTTCGAGCCCTACGTGAAGCTCGCCGGTAGTCTTGGCCTGCCTTTCGCGGTTGTCACCGATTGGGATCCCATCGCCGGCGCCTAGTCGCCACTTGGAAAGGCGCGGACGCTTGGAATATGGGACGCATACTGCACCGCTTCGTGAGTCGTTCCCTTGACGGCTGAGCAGCGTGCTTGGTGCGAATCGGCTGATTTTCCTACCTTCAGTGCGATTTGGGAAACCTATGGCATTTTTCTGAACGACTTGACCTTTGAAGTTGCAGTCATAAACGCCCCCAATCTTCGCGAGGCGATGCTTGATATTCTTGACGAACAGGGGTTTGGACCGACGCGCGCGGCTCGAATTGCCGCCTGGCGCTTGGGAACGCCCGTCGTTCCGGAGCACCTCTTGTCCATGATCGCCGACATCGGGAAAGGTCGGCTAAGCGCGAAACTCGCAAAAAGACTCCCGGGTCTGAAGCCACCGGTGTTGATTTCCACCGAGTCTTAACCCACCGATTTCATCTAAATCTGACCCACCCCGAGACAGCGTAGTACATCTATTCCGGTGTGGATAACTCTTCGTTACCCGCTGGTTTTGCTGCTCTCTTTCTTGTCGTCTTCGCCTTGGCAGAACTGGTCCTGAAGCGCCACGATTCATTGCCCGTTTCAACGATGTGGCAGTGATGGGTGACGCGGTCCAGCAGCGCTGTCGTCATCTTTGCATCCCCGAACACGCTCGCCCACTCGCCGAAGCTGAGATTGGTCGTGATCGCGACGCTCGTGTGCTCGTAAAGCTTTGAGAGCAGATGGAACAGCAATGCACCACCGGTCTGGCTGAACGGCAGATAGCCCAGCTCATCGAGAATCACCAGATCGACGTACATCAGCTTGTGGGCGACCTGGCCTTGTTTGCCGATGGACTTCTCCTGCTCCAGGGCGTTGGTCAGCTCGACGGTCGAGAAGTAGCGCACACGCTTGCCGTGGCGCTGTACGGCTTCGATTCCGATCGCTGAGGCGAGGTGCGTCTTGCCAGTGCCCGGACCACCGATGAACACGACGTTGTGCGCGCTTTCGAGGAACGACAGCTCGCTCAGTTCGCGCACCAGCGCTTCGTCGACGTGTGCCTGCGCGAAGTCGAAGCCCTTCAGGTCGCGGTGGGCCGGGAAGCGCGCAGCGGTCATTTGATAGGCAATCGAGCGCACCTGCCGTTCGGCGGTTTCAGCCATCAACAGCTGCTTCATGAAGCGCTCCGGCTCGAAGTCCGTGTGGCGCGACTGCGCGAGCAGCTCCGGCCACGTGCTCGCCATGCCGTGCAGTTTAAGACCCTTGAGCTGGGCCGCGATATCGTTAGACATGACGATCCTCCGGTGGGTTGGCGCGCAGCGTCTCGTAACGGCTCACGTCGGCCGCGGGCTCTTCCTTGAGCTGGAGTTTCGTCGTGGCGAGGCTGCCATTCGTGACGGGCGCCTTCAGCCGGCTCAGCACGTTCAGGACGTGCTCTGCGCTGGGGCGTCCTGAATCCAGCGCAGCCTGTACGGCGAGCAGCACCGCATCGAGCCCGTGTTCGCGCACCGCAGCGAGCACCTGCGTCATGACGCGATCGCCGCCCGGGTGTTTCAGCAGATGCCGCTGCAGCAGTTGCAGCGGCTGCGGCATCGTGATGAACGGCGCGCCGTTGCGCAGTGCGCCGGGTTTGCGCTCGACCAACGTGACGTAGTGGCGCCAATCGTAGAAGGTCATGTGCCGCTCGAAGCTGCGTTCGTGGCGTGCGATCTCCTGGGCGTTGGCGACGACGCTGAGATATGCCGGATAGCAGCGCACGCTCACCAGCTGGTTCGTGTACTCGGTGGGCACGCTGTAGCGGTTGCGCTGGAAGTGAATCAGGCTGGTCGACGAGACTCGCAGGGTCTGCTCGATGTAGCCGTCAAACGGCCGTGGATTGGGCATCAGCCGGGTACGCTCGTCCTGCAGCACATCCTCGACCGTCAGCTCAGGCCACTGCGGGTGCCGCATGTGCCACGCCTCACGACACTGACCAGCGACCCATTCGTTCAGGATCTCCAGCGTTTCCCAGCGCCGTAGCGCTGCTTCGTGCCAGATCTGACGTCGCCGGTCCTGAACGTTCTTCTCGACGATGCCTTTCTCCCAGCCTGCAGCCCGGTTGCAGAACTCCGGCTCGAACAGGTAGTGACTGCACATCGCTTCGAAGCGCGCGTTGACCGCACGCTCCTTGCCGCGGCCAACCTTGTCCACGGCGGTCTTCATGTTGTCGTAGATGCCGCGCCGCGGCACGCCGCCGAACGCGGCGAACGCGCGGGCGTGCGCATCGAACAGCATCTCGTGACTCTGTGTGGGATAGGCGACGAGCCAGAACGCGCGGCTGGAGTTAAGTTTGACGTGGGCGACCTCCAGGCGTCGCCGCAGCCCGCCAATAAAAGCGTATTCGCAGCTCCAGTCAAACTGGAAGGCTTCGCCGGGTTCGAAGGCGAGCGGCACGAAGGCCTGCCTGCGAGGCGCCTCAGCCTGCTCCTCGTGCCAACGCCTCACGAACGCGCTCACCCGGCCGTAGCTGCCGGCGTAACCCTCGGCGCGGATCGCCTCGAACATGAACCGGGCGGTGCGCCGGTCACGCTTCGGGCGATGACTGTCGGCACGCAGCCAACCTGTCAGCTGTGCGGCCCAGTCGTCGATGACGCTCGGGCTGACGCGCTTCGGATACTTCGGCTCGACGGCATCAGTCTGCCGCAGCCAGCGGCGCACCGTGTTTCGGGACAGGCCCGTACGCCGCGCAATCTCGCGCAGTGGGACCTTCTCGCGGAAATACATCCGCCTGATCTTGGCCAATATACCCACCGTGATCACCTTTGTATCCCCTGCTCAAAGATTGAGCAGAGCATTCAATCACGTGGGTCAAAATTCGATGAAAATTTCCAGCTCTAGTGGGTCAGTTCTGCCCGGACATCAACAGACGGGTTGAATCCGCAGTCGATCACCGCCATTGGCAACGAGCGGTCGTATTGTCCGAGACCTGATCTGACGTTGACTGACCGGTCAGGTCTCGGCCTATACAGTTGATGATTACCGTGATCTCTCGCAGGCTCGAACGTCGAGGCAATCTCTATCTGGCACTGCAGATCAAACATGCGTGATCAGAGTGACCGAATCTATTCGAACTCGCCGCCGCCCGTACCGTTGCTCGATGTTTAAGCACACATTCTCCAACGGTTTGACGGTCAACGAGTTCGTGTGCGGCCTAAGGGACGCCATCTCGATCCACGAGCGCCACTTGTTCACTGGTCCTGATCTGTGCGTAAGTGTTTGATTTTTCGGGTGTTATAAAGTTTGCTTCGGTCGGAGGCCAACTTTTCTGCGAATTTTATAGGAAAAGGCCACCTTTTCTGCCACTTTTCCCGAGCGAAATTCTCAGAAAAGGTGCTCAAGCTATTGATTCATATGGACCGCAGAGACCACCTTTTCTGCGAACCTACAGGGGGACTGGCGGCTCGCGGCGGAGATTGCCGCCGATGCGTTTCATCCAGCTCGACGGCGCGTCGATCACGACGATCGGACGGTCGGCGCGTTGCCGGTTCTGCAGACGTTGCCGGCAATTGATCGTGACGCAGCGGCGTGCCGGCACGTATTCGCGCGCCGACGGCCCCGCGAGGCATTGGCCGTGAGGGACCCGAGTTTCCCAGTATTTGATGTCATGCAACCTAATAAAATACCGGCGATCATTATTTAAATCGTTTGAACTGTTTAATTTATTTTCTTTCGATCAAACAAATTTTCCGTGCCGGCAAAGGTATTTAAATCGGCTCCATCATCCAATGTGGTGTTCCCGCGCAATGCAAGCCTGCTA
This sequence comes from Streptomyces sp. NPDC032472, assembly GCF_040636955.1. Taxonomy (NCBI): domain Bacteria; kingdom Bacillati; phylum Actinomycetota; class Actinomycetes; order Kitasatosporales; family Streptomycetaceae; genus Streptomyces; species Streptomyces sp. NPDC032472. The sequence continues at coordinate 273 of NZ_JBEZVK010000164.1, read as the reverse complement.
TGGGTCGCGATGAAATGAATATTTCCGACCCTCTATATCGGAATTGAAACTCGTTGAAAATGTAAAGCATTGCAATATCAAGGCGGCATTTGAGTATTTCGATTGCGACGTACGATTTTGTTTGGCAGGATTTTCATCAGGTTACTCGATTTTAAAACAACAAAACAACCGGCCATTCAAACAGTCGAAATAATGCGCGCCAGATGAGCAACGATTCGAAAGGAAGCTGACGAAGAAACTGGTTACGAGGCGGCGAACGGTCCACACCGTTCG
>NZ_JBEZVK010000163.1:0-4744 GCF_040636955.1 Streptomyces sp. NPDC032472 | reverse complement strand
TGCGTTCTTTTTTTTGGGGGGGGGTGTGGTCTTTGCCCCCCCCGCCGCCCCCCCCCCCCCGGGGTCTGGGGCGGAGCCCAAGGGGGTCGGGCGCAGCCCGGCCCGTACCTCAGGCGCCCGCCGCAGCGCCCAGGTCCGGCGCGGGCCGGCCGTCGAAGAGGGCGGCCGTGCCGGTCAGTTCCAGCAGGCGGCTGACCGGCGGAGCGGCCGCGCTGATGGTCAGGGAGACACGCTCGCGCCGAGCCCGGCGACGGGCACGCAGCAGGGCGTTCAGGCCGGAGCAGTCGCAGAAGGTGACGGCGGACAGGTCCAGGGCGATCTCGCACCGGCCCCGGCTGCCGGCCAGGGCGGCCGCCAGGGCCTGCCTCAGGTGCACGGCGCTGTGCAGATCGATCTCGCCGCTGACGGCGATGACCACGACTCCGCTCACGGATGACGTCACGGTGATGCCGAGGCCGGGGTCCTCGAGGTCCTCGACCGGGCGCGGCGCCGACACGGACGGAGATGCGGACGCCGGTCGGACGGCTGTGGTGAAGGGATTCATATGCCCCCTCCAGGACCGAATGTGGTGCCTGGACAGCATTGTGAACAGCCGTCCCTTATACGTCAATAATTACCTGAAAATCGCCGCGTATGATCGCATCCCGGTACCAATAGGGGCAGACTAGGTGTATGCGACATGTGCGTGCTCAGCGCTCGGAGTGGACCTTCCTCACCAACCACGCCCGCGTCCTGCTCGCCATCTCCCGCGACCCGGGCATACGGCTCCGCGATGTCGCCCTGACCTGCGGGGTGACCGAACGGACCGTCCAGGCGATCATCGCGGACCTCGAGGAGGCCGGGTACCTCACGCGCGAATCCCGCACCGACGACGGCCGTCGCAACCGCTACGGCATCGTCCCCGGTTCCCTCTTCCGCCACCCCGCCGAAGCGGGCCACGAGATCGCGGGCCTCCTGGCACTCCTGTCCCCCCAGCACCACGACAGCGCCACGCAGCCCGGCTGACTCCGCCGCCCTTCCCGTCACGGCAGCGGCCCCGTCACAGCAGGGGCGCCGCCCAGCCCGGCAGGTCCCGGGCGGCGGGGCGCGGCGGCCGCGGGTCGCTGGTGATGCCGATGCCGCCCGCCGGGTCGCCGTACGTGAAGCTCGCGGACCACCACAGCCAGGAGCGCACGAACAGGTTGGCGCTCCACGCGAGCGCGAGGCCGCCCCGCTGGGCGGGGGATTCGTACCAGTAGGCGGACAGGACCACCGACCGCGAGACGGCCTCGTCCACGTCCGACGGGCGGGAGTCGGAGGTGAGCCCGGCGGCCACGACCGAGGCCGCGAACCGGTTGCCGGCGAGCAGTCCGCCGCCCTCGCGGACGACCGCGTCGCGCAGCTCCGCCGGCAGGTCCGCGGCCGTCCGCTCCAGCCGGGCCAGCAGCTCGGGCACCCCGGGATCGGCGGCGGTGTCCCGGCCGGGAACCACCCGTAGGTCGTCGAGGAGTGCCGGGTCCTGCGCCGCACCGGAGGCCAGGACGTGCAGGTAGGCGAGCGTGCGCAGGGTCTGCCACCGGCAGAGCGTGTCGAGCAGCGTGATCCGCGAGCTCCGGAACGCCAGCCGGACCGGCCAGTCGGCAGCCACGACCTCGTCCGCGAGGGCCCTCAGCTGCGCGGACACCGGAGCCGGGAAGACCAGGCGGTGACCGGGCTCGTCGTAAGGGGACGGCTTCGAGTGAAAGCCCGGCCACGCCCCGTCCGGGCCCCGGGGGTCCCGGTCCGTGGTCCCTTCGGTCAGCCCCATGTGTCGTCCCCTCCAAGTCGGTCGGCTCCCCGGGGAAACAACGCATTTCAAGCCATGTCCGGTTCCGCCTCCCCTGTACTGGAGTCGGAAGCGGCGGGATCCGCCGCCGCCGCGCACAGGGCCGCGCTCAGATAGCGGTGGACGACGTCCAGTTCCGCCGGGGTGAAGTCCTCGGCCGCGGCGACCAGGTCCCCGATGAGCGGGCCGAAGAAGGCCCAGCCGAGCTCGACCGCCTTCTGCTCCACCGTCAGCAGCACCCGGCGCCGGTCCTGCCCGTCCCGCTCCCGGCGGACCAGCCCCAGTCGCTCCAGCCGGTCCGCCAGGGCCGTCACGCCCGCGGAGTTCATCCGCAGCGCGTCGCCCAGCCGTCCCGGAGTCGCCTTCGTCCCGGCCCGCGCGGCGTCCAGCAGCCAGATCAGGGCCCGCAGGTCGGTCGGGTGCAGGCCGTGCGCGGCCGCGAACTCCGCGCCGCGAAGGTCGAATTCCACGGTCAACGCACGCAGGAGGTGGACCAGCCGCATCTCGGGGGAAGTGTCATTGCTCACTCGGCTAGTATCTCGCTCAGCGAGAGAACTCGTCAAAATGGTGATCCTTGCCCTACCCGTGTCCGGAGGAGCCGTGCCCCCTTCCACCGCCGAAGCCGCGTTCCATGCCGCCTACGACGCCCTGCTCGCCCGCTGGCCCGCCGACACCGACGAGCTGGACGTCCCGACCCCGTACGGGACCACCCGCGTCCACGCCTGCGGCCCCGAGGACGCCCCGCCGCTGCTCCTCCTGCACGGCGGCGGCGCCACCGGGACCGTCTGGTTCCGGACCGCCGAAGCCCTCGGCGACGGCCACCGGATCCTGGCCGTCGACATCCTCGGCGACACCGGCCGCAGCGTCCCCGCCGGGCTCCCGCTGCGCACCCCCGCCGATCTGATGGCGTGGCTCGACGCGCTGCTCGACGCCCTGGGCCTCGGCCGGGTCCACCTGCTGGGGCACTCCTACGGCGCCTGGATCGCCCTCACGTACGCCCTGCACAGCCCGCACCGCGTCGACCGGATGGTGCTGCTCGACCCCACGCAGTGCTTCGCCGGATTCCGCCCGGCGTTCCTGCTGCGGTCGCTGCCCGTGCTCGTACGGCCGACGGCGGCCCGCGCGCTCGCCTACCTGGACCGCGAGACCGCCGGCACGGACACCGACCCGGGGTGGAAGCGGCTGTACGCCCTCGCGGCCGAGGCGTCCGCGGGCCGCCGTCGACCCGTGGTGGGCCGGCGCCCGGACCCCTCGCCGCTGCGGGCGCCGCTGCTGGTCCTGCTCGCCGGACGGAGCGCCGTCCACCGCGCGGCGGACGTCGAGGCCCGTGCCCTGCGCGCGGTCCCGCACGCGCAGGTGGAAACGCTGCCGCAGCTCAGCCACTTCGCCCTGCCCACGGAGATCCCCGCCGAGGCGCACGACCGCATCGCCGCCTTCCTGAGGTGAGCGGCGGCCGCGGCGGCCGCCACGGGTGCGGGCGCCGCGGAGGCACCCGCACCCGGGCGTCACGCGTCAGCCCGTCAGCCCTTGCCGAGGAGCTTGTTCATCTGCGCGATCTCGGCGGACTGGGAGGTGACGATGGCCTCGGCCATCGTCTTGGCCTCGGGGAAGGCACCCTCGGCCTGCTCCGTCCTGGCCATCGCCACGGCGCCCTCGTGGTGCTTGATCATCAGCTCCATGAAGGCGGTGTCGAAGGCCTTCCCGGACGCGCCCTTCAGCCGGTCCATCTCCTGGGCGCTCATCATCCCGCCCGCACCGGAGGCGCCGTGCGCGGAGTGGTCCATGGCGCCCTCGGCGGGCACCTGCTCGCCCCACGAGGAAAGCCACCCGGACAGGGTCCTGATCTCCGGGTCCTGGGCCTTCTTGATGTCCTCGGCGAGCTTCTTCACCTCGCCGGACTCGGCGCGCGTGGCCGCCAGGTCCGCCATCTCCACCGCCTGGCGGTGGTGCGGGATCATCCCCTTGGCGAAGGCGGCGTCCGCCGCGTTGTGCCCGCCCTGCGGGGCGGGGGCGGAAGCCGGCGCGGAAGCGGACGGGGCGGTGCTGCCGCCGGCGTGCGCGCCGCTGTGGCCGACGGAGTTGTCACTGCCCTGGTCCGTGCCGCAGGCCGCCAGCACGAGGGCGGCTGCCCCCGCGGCGACGAGGGCGGCGGTACGGCGGACGAGGGAACGCTTGCTGCTCATGGTGAGGTGGCTCCTTGGTGCGCAGCCTTCCCGGTACGGGGGCGTGCGCGGGGTACGGATGGAGAGGTGTCCGCGGGCACGGCGCCGCCCCCGGTCGACGTCGGGGACGTCGGGGCTCGGGGCGTGGCGGGCCGCGCGGGCTGCTCTAGATCCGCAGGAGCTGCAATTCGGCCAGATCGGGCGGAGCCCGGCCGTTCAGCGCCGACCGCGGTGCCGTCCCGGCGAGCGGGGGCAGCGCGGTGGCCTCGACGAGGGCGGCGGTCAGGGCCGGGGGCGCATAGGCCGAGACGGTCCCGGCCGCGGCGCAGGTCCCGTCGGCGTGTTCGAGGTGGCCGGAACCCCCGTCGGGATGCGCACAGCCCTCGTCGTGCTCGGACACGGAGGCGGCGTGCGCGCCGTGATGAGCCGAAGCCGAAGCAGAAGCCGCAGCGGTGGCCGGGGCGGGGGAGAGGGCGTGCATGCCGAGTACGCCGGCCAGGACGACCAGCACCAGCAGCACGAAGCCGCGCCCGGCGGGGCGGCGGCTCGTCGGCTGCGCGGCAAAGGTCACGCCCACATCGTACGGCCCCGGCCCCGCGATCCACGCCGTGGCCGACCCGACCCGCGCGGCGCGCCCGGCGCGCCCTGCCTCCCGCCCCGGCCGGAGCCCCGGATGCGGCCGGCCGGAGGCGGGGGCGGGGGCCGGACCGTCAGTGGGGGGGGGACGTCTCGCGGTGGTGGGGGACCGGCGGCGGGGTGGGGGCCGGGGCCGGGGCCG